>CAZOBX010000165.1:0-13242 GCA_964578045.1 uncultured Kangiella sp.
TTGTTATGAAATTTCTAGCTAGAATGACTAGCCGAAAAATTCCATGCCTCAAATATGGCAGTTTCTAGCCTTGCTGAAACCTGCATCTTGAGGTGGAACGGGTATAGTTCGAATCGACAATAAAATAATATGGACTTGCTGTAAAGGAATACTACGTCTGGTAAAGTTATTGATTGTTACGCCATAGCCGTTTTAGCAATGCTGGAATGGCTCATAATGGCCAATAATTCGGCTTCCGCTGGTGCTATATCACAAGATTCTACCACTTCTTCAATGGTTGCTCCTCGAGAAAGTAACAGGCCTGCCTGTTGATAGGTTTTACTGTTGGCCATAGGCAGATCCCTCGAAATATGTCCAAATTCAGCATTTGCGATCTCTTCGGCAAATTGATGGATTTTCCGTCCCATGCCTAGATTGCCGCTATTAATGGCTCTCACTTCATTCTGCAACTGGCTCAACTGTTTTTGGACTGAACGGTATTTGACCAACAAATGTTGGCTAAGCATCAATACTGATATCAAGGCGATTAATAAAGCCGCTAACAAGTAGCCCGTATTTAACTCAATCCCGGTAGGCGCAAATTCTGAAAACCATTGTGTCATTTTGAGTATTTCCTATCAGTATCGGCGTGCCATTATTGTCCGATCTCATTATCCTGGATTTATTTATCTAACCATCAAGAAAATCCATTTCGTCCCACTCTTCCTCGCCCAGTAACTTATTTAGGTCGACCAAAATGAGTAACTCACCTTCTCGATGGGTAACACCCTGAATAAACTTAGCTGACTCCTCATTGCCAACATTAGGCGTTGAATCAATATCTGAGCGCTTCAAATAGACTACTTCAGCAACAGCATCCACCAAAATACCAATAACTTGTTGATTTGTTTCAATAATCACAACTCTGGTATTATCAGTTAATTCAATAGGCGGTAGACCAAAACGCTGGCAGGTATCGATTACCGTTACCACATTTCCACGCAAGTTAATGATACCCAGAACATAGGTAGGCGCCCCAGGTACCGGCGCAATATCACTAAAACGCAAGACTTCCTGGACCTGCATGACATTGATACCATACGTCTCATTGGCTAAGCGAAAAGTTACCCATTGGAGAACTTCATCGCTATCGACCTCTTTATTTTTTAATTGCTTCTCATCTGAACTCACGACGGTTATTCCTATTAGTCAAAATTTTGTCAGAATCACTCGCAATTGAACTATTACGAGCAAAAAATGTACCATGTTCTTAATTGGACACAGAGAAAGAGATAAAATACATCCTATTTTAAGCGTATATTTTCATCAACCGCCTGAATTAGGCGTAAAAGTATCCAGTCACTGTGTATAAATATAGTCAAAATTCAGAAAGTTGCGTGCTTTTTTGGAAATAAAGGTAAAAATCCAGTTGGGTTTACGACAGTCCCCTGTCAGATTTATGGCAACCAGAGGGTCTTACTTCGAATTTTTTGTTATTTAGCAGATTAAATTCTTGACACAAGCAAAGCTCAGCGTTTAAAGTCCAGACATGAACTTGTTCAACCAAACAGAAAATACTCTTACAGCGACCCGTTGGTGGTGGAAAACTCCAACACGGGCGATGGTTTGATGCTGTAATAAAACAGCGACAAAAAATCATGAAAGCCCGTTAGATAAAACTAGCGGGCTTTTTTTTGGCTAGAAGAAGTAGGTACCAAAGGTAGGTGCTCTAGGAAAGGAGCATGAACGGGACGCGGTAGTTTTGGTTTAAGCAAAAAGAGTAAAAAGATTTATAAAATGAAAAAATCAATCAACAATCTATTAATCAATGTGTGCTGGTGGCGTTCAAGAATCTTGAGTGGGCTCATTGTCATCTATTAATTTTAGAATAATAGAACAACAACAAAACCCGCTCATTGCGGGTTTTTTTATGTCCAGGGAAGGACGGTATGTCTCAAGGAGCCATGGAAAGCTTGCCCCATGAACGCAGAGAATGTTGTGGGTATGGCAGTGAGACCATGTCCAGGGACGGTATGTCTCAAAGCGCCATTAATGGCAGTTAGACCAAACCAATGGACGGCGTAGGACCACAAATTTACTACATAGACTTTTTTAAACATTAAAAAATTAAAGGAAAACCTAATGATTATTGTACTAAAACCGAATGCCAGCGAAGCTGACGCTAAACAAATTCTTAACAAAATAGAAGAGGCCGGATTAAAACCTTTATATATGCCAGGCGTCGAGAGGATCGTACTTGGCGCACTTGGCGATGAACGCATATTGGCCACTCTTCAATTAGCGGCCAACCCGATGGTAGAAAGCGTTAAACCTATTTTGACCAGCTACAAACAGGTGAGTCGAGAAATGCAATCCCACGATACCCAGGTTCAGTTTGGTAATCAACTGATTGGCGGTGGCTCGTTCGCGGTAATTGCAGGTCCTTGTGCTATTGAAAACAAAGATCAGATATTCAAATCCGCGGCCATCGTCAAAAAGCACGGTGGCGTCGGCTTACGCGGTGGCGCTTTTAAACCCAGAACTTCCCCCTACAGCTTTCAAGGGCTAGAAGAACCAGGTCTTAAACTAATGCAACAAGCTTCCGTAGAATATGGGTTACCCAGTGTCTCAGAAGTGATTGATGCCAGTCATGTGGAGATGATGAGCAAATATATCGATGCTTTTCAGATCGGCGCGAGAAATATGCAGAATTTTCGACTACTAAAAGCCGTCGGACAAACAGACAAACCGGTTATTTTAAAAAGAGGTATGTCCGCCACCATTGAAGAATTACTTTTAGCGGCTGAATATATATACAACGAAGGCAATCGAAATATTATTATATGCGAACGGGGTATTCGAACCTTTGAGAGAGCAACCCGAAATACGCTGGACTTAGGCGCCGTTGCCTATATCAAAACCAAAAGTCACCTACCAGTGATTGTCGACCCATCCCACGGTACTGGCATACGAGAATTAGTCAGTCCGATGGCCAGAGCGGCAGCTGCCTGCGGTGCGGATGGTATTATTGTTGAGGTTCACTATGACCCACAGGTGGCATTATCTGATGGCATGCAGTCACTAGATGAATTAGATTTTGAAAAACTCATGCGCGGTCTAAAACCTTTTGTTGCAGCCGCTGGAAAGGTTTTTGCCTAAAAAGGAAAGTACGATATGTATAAAACGGCATTAGAAACTCCTGGCAATGTATTAACGCTTACTAAAGCCATTGAGAGTTCAATCGATCCGATCGTCCTATTACAAGCCTTGTCAAATTTAGGCAAGAGTGATAATCGGATGTTGCTGGAGTCTTGCGAGATAGAAAGTAAACAACAACTAAAAAGTATTTTATTGAATAAAGCTGCCTTAAGGATCGAATGCCAGCAGCAACAGGTAATAATCAAATCACTGACTCATAACGGTAATAACGCGCTTCGCTATTTGGCTGAAAAGTTCGATGCAAAACTAACTGAGGACGAAGTAGCTGACGCAAAAGAAAAACACCTGCAAATCCAGTTGGATTATCAATCATCAGCCAGTTCCAGCATGGCACTAGACGAAGAGTCCAGATTAAAACGTTTGACTCCTATAGATTGTTTACGAAGAATCAATCATGCTTTTCAGTCACAAAGCAATCATGCGTTTGCGGTGTTTCTCTGTGGTCTTTTTTCATTCGATTTTATTGCCAGTTTTGAGGATTTACCTGACGTACCGGTTGGTGATAATAGCTGTCCAGATTATGTGTTCTATTTAGCAGAAGAAGTCATTATTTTTGACCATCAATCCCACCAGATTAGTATTTGTGGGAATGTTTTTGCCGGCGAGGCTAGCGAGAAAAATTATTATGAGCAGTCCAGGAATATCGAAAAAATATCGACCCTCTTAAATGAAATATTTGACCCTATAGCCTCCAGCAATAACCTGATTAACCATTTCGCTGATACCACAAAAAATAGTCAAATGGCGGTTTCTTGCGATCTCAGCGATAGTGATTATGAGGCTACCGTTATCGCACTCAAAAAAGAAATCGTGGCGGGAAATGTATTTCAGGTAGTTCCGTCGAGAACCTTTACAATCAAATGTCAAGACAAGCTGTTGAGTTATCGATATCTAAAGGAAACCAACCCCAGCCCTTATATGTTCTACATGCAAGATGAAAACTTTACTTTATTTGGCGCATCACCCGAAAGTGCACTTAAATATCAAAAATCCGATAATAAAGTTGAGCTTTATCCTATCGCCGGAACCAGAGCTCGAGGCAAGTTTAGCGACGGTCAAATAAACCATGACAAGGACAAACGGTTAGAAGTCGAATTAAAGCTCGATAGCAAAGAAATTTCGGAACATATGATGTTGGTCGATTTGGCCAGGAATGATATTGCAAGAATTTCAAAAAGTGGCAGTTTACAAATACCGAGATTACTAGAGGTTGACCGTTACTCTCAGGTGATGCATCTAGTTTCTTGTGTACAAGGTGAATTAAGAGATGATCTGGATTGCTTTCATGCTTACCAGGCTTGCATGAATATGGGTACCCTGACTGGCGCACCAAAAATAAGAGCGACTGAGTTAATCCGCAAGACAGAAAAGACACGGCGAGGGAGCTATGGCGGCGCAGTTGGATATATAAATACCTATGGCGATATGGATACCTGTATTGTGATCAGAAGTGCCTTTTGCAAAGACGACACTGCATACATTCAAGCAGGCGCAGGAATCGTCTTCGATTCCCAACCCAAAGCAGAAGCCGATGAAACCAGAAGCAAAGCAAATGCCGTCATCTATGCCATTCAGCAAGCCAATCAACAGGCTAGTACAGAATTGCGCAATGAAGTGACTCAATACTGATGAATAACATAACTCACTTGGAAAATTTAGAAATTATTTTAATCGATAATTTCGACTCTTTTACCTATAACCTGGTAAACCAACTCCAGTCCATGGTCAACTCCGTAAAAATTTTTAGAAACAATGTGCCTTTACAAACATTGGTAGACAATGAATTAGATAATGAAAAGACACAAACTATCATGTTATCTCCCGGTCCGGGTAATCCTGATGGTGCAGGTATAACGATAAAGGTTATTGAAAAATATAAAGGTGTTATTCCGATTCTAGGAATTTGTCTCGGACACCAAGCTATCGTACAAAGCTATGGAGGCACTATCGGTGCCGCGCAAAGTATTATTCACGGCAAGACTTGTGATGTTCTGCTAGATAAAAATGAAGCTTTATTTGCAGGATTAGAATCGCCCTTTCGAGCGGCTCGTTATCATTCTCTGGCGGCCACCAAACTGTCCAGCAGTTTGAAGGTGATCGCGACATCTGGCGGTGATGTGATGGCAGTGAAACATGAAACAGACAAAGTACTAGGGTTTCAATTTCATCCAGAATCTATTTTAACGCCAAAGGGCGATCAACTAATGAAACAATCGCTACGCTGGTTATTGGAATGAATGGCTTCGGGACAAAAAAAGTAACAGGTATTAAGTATTAAGTATTAAGTACTAAGTGCTAAGTGCTATAAGAGCAAAAGACCTGACTTGTTACCCACAAGGCGCTCCCACTTTAGAACTTAGAACTTAGAACTTAGAGCTTAGAACTTAGAACTTAGAACTAAAAAAAAAATTCGAGAAATACATGAAAGATATACAACAAAAAATATTTAACTCAGAACACCTTAGTTTATCTGAATCACAAAAGATTTTTGAAGCACTTATCAAGGGTGAAATGTCTGAAATACAGATGACAAGTTTACTAGTCAGTTTAAAAATGAAAGGAGAACAACCAGCAGAAATAGCCGGCGCGGCGAATGCATTGCGAAGTAATGCACAATATTTTCCAAAACCAGACTATTCGGTTGCCGACTCCTGTGGAACCGGCGGCAGTGGTATGAATACGGTTAATATCTCAACAATGGTAGCAATCGTATTGGCCGAAGTGGGATTACCCATGGTTAAACACGGCAATCGATCTGTATCCTCTAAGTGTGGTTCCGCCGATGTACTGGAGAGACTCGGTTTCAAGATCGACCTAAATGCGGAACAAGCAAGAATTTGCCTGGATAAACTTAATTTCTGTTTTTTGTTTGCTCCAGGATATCACCTTGGCGTTAAACACGTTATGCCGGTGCGAAATCAATTGCAAACTAGAACAATCTTCAATCTTTTAGGACCTCTGATTAATCCGGCAAATCCAGAATATCAGTTGATGGGGGTTTATTCACCAGAGCTTTGTTTACCAGCGGCTGAAACCTTAAAGTTGGCAGGATGCCATTCTGCGATGCTTGTGCATAGCGCCGGTTACGATGAAATTACTTTGCACAGCGAGACCAAAGTCGTTGAGCTGAATAATAGCGAGATCCATTCTTATACTATTTCAAATCAAGACTTTGGCTTACCGAGGTGTAACAAGCAGGATCTTACTGGAAATGATCCTCAATTAAACGCCGATGTTTTTGTTGATGTGTTGAGCGGGAAACTCGACAGCCAAAAGAAAAGAGCCATAGCCAATACGGTTGCAGCAAATGCAGCGGCAATGCTTAAACTATCAAAGAAGACAAATTCACTAAAACAAGGTGCCGAACTCGCCTTAAATATAGTTGAAAGTGGAACGGCGGCAAAGAGACTGAATCAATTAATCGCCCTTAGCCAAAGTCTTGCTGAAAACAACTCGAACAACTTGGAAACTAGCAATGTCTAATAACATACTTGCTGAAATCGTCGCTAACAAAGAGCGAGAACTGGTTACTCGCAAAAAGGACATGGCACTCGAATATCTTAAGAACTCAGTTAAGCCTTCCAAGCGAAATTTTCATGATGCACTGAGCAGCAATAAATCAGATTTTATTTTCGAATGTAAAAAATCCTCTCCCTCAAAAGGCCTGATAAGAAAAAATTTCGACTTGCCAGAAATATTGGCGGTCTATAAAGATTTCGCCAGTGCGATATCGGTACTTACCGATCATCAATATTTTTCAGGTAGTTTTGAAAATTTAACGATGGCCAGCCAATCCGTCAATCTACCGATTTTGTGCAAAGATTTTTTTATTGATATCTATCAGGTTTATGAAGCGCGATACTTTGGTGCCGATGCGATATTATTGATGTTATCGGTGTTAGACGATAATCAATACACACAACTTGCTGAAATTGCCAGACAACTCGACTTGGATATTTTGACAGAAGTGCATGACAGCGAAGAGTTAGAGAGAGCGATCAATTTAAAAGCAAAAATCATTGGTATAAACAACAGAAACTTGAAAGATTTGAGTATCGATTTAGCCACAACTGAATCATTGGTTGCACAAATATCCGAGGATTTACGACATAACACCCTGATTATTTCTGAATCAGGAATTAATAACCGCCAGCAGGTACAACGACTAGCTCCATTGGTTGACGGATTTCTAATAGGGTCGAGCATGATGGCTGAAGAAAACATTCGAAAACAATGCAAAAAACTAATCTACGGCAACGTAAAAATCTGTGGCTTAACCAGTGAAATCGCGGCAAAAACGGCTTTCGAACAAGGCGCGATATACGGCGGGTTGATTTTCTACTCAAAATCGCCTCGCTTTGTGGCGTTAGAACAAGCATTCGCTATCACTAAAGCGGCACCGTTGGAGTATGTTGGCGTGTTCGTGAATGAATCGAAACAATCACTAATAGATACAGCCAACAAACTAAACCTGACGGTCATCCAACTACACGGTGAGGAAAATAAAGAATATATCACATCTATTAAAGCCTCATTACCTCAATGTGTAATTTGGAAAGCTATCAGCATTAGAGAGAACTCAAACAATCTGGCGGCATGGCTAAAAGATGATAACAATATTGAACGATATTTACTCGATACTCATAATGGTCATGCCCGTGGTGGCAGTGGAAAAACGTTTGACTGGTCACTGCTTGAAACTATCGATAAAGAAAAAATCCTGCTTGCTGGCGGCATTGATATCAACAACGTTGAAGAAGCGGCTAAATTTAATACATTTGGCTTAGATATTAATTCAGGTGTGGAAGAATCACCTGGCAACAAAAGCGAAGCGAAGATTGTCGAAATTTTCGAAGCCTTAAGAACCTAGCTAGGAACAAAAAGATGACAAAACTAAATCGATATTTCGGAGAGTTCGGTGGAATGTTCGTCCCGGAACTTCTTGTACCGGCATTAACTCAGCTGGAACAAGCCTTTATTGAATCTCAATCCGACCACAAATTTAAAAAAGCCTTCTCTGCTTTACTAAAGGACTATGCGGGTAGACCAACGCCATTGACCTTAACCAATAATTTTTCTCCTAACGATAAAGTAAAAATCTATCTAAAACGAGAGGACCTACTACACGGTGGCGCTCATAAAACCAATCAGGTCTTAGGACAGGCACTTTTGGCCAAGCGCATGGGTAAAAATGAAATCATCGCCGAAACAGGCGCGGGTCAACACGGTGTAGCGACCGCAATTGCTTGTGCTTTATTAGGATTTAAATGTCGGATTTATATGGGTGAAAAAGATTGTGCCAGGCAACAACCTAATGTGTACCGAATGGAATTAATGGGCGCCACCGTGATTCCCATATCCGCCGGTAGTGGCACACTTAAAGATGCCGTAAACGAAGCACTGCGCGACTGGTCGTCATCATATAAAGAAGCTCACTATCTCTTAGGTACTGCGGCGGGACCACATCCCTTTCCCACTATGGTCAGAGAATTCCAGAAAATGATTGGCGAAGAGGCTCATCAGCAATTTATGGAAAAAGAAAAACGTTTACCTGATTATGCCATTGCTTGTGTGGGTGGAGGCTCCAATGCAATCGGGTTATTTCATGAGTTTATACCAATGGATTCGGTTAAACTGATCGGGGTAGAACCCGCTGGTAAAGGACTAGATACCAAACAGCACGGCGCGACTTTGGCAAAAGGTAAAAAGGGTATTCTACACGGCACTCATACCTTCGTGATGCAAAATGACGATGGTCAAATTGAAGAATCTTATTCAGTTTCAGCCGGACTTGATTATCCGGCGGTCGGACCACAACACGCCCACTTAAAAGATATCGGCCGAGTTGAATATGTCTCGGTGACCGACCAGCAAGCATTGTCGGCATTTAGACTTTTATCAAGATGTGAAGGAATTATTCCCGCATTGGAATCATCACACGCTTTGGCCTACGCATTACAACTCGCCGAAAGCCTGACCGAAGAATCAACGATTTTGGTGAACCTGTCAGGCCGCGGTGATAAAGATTTGGAATATGTTCGATCATTAACCCAACAAGCGTAGCTACAAGCATTGGTTCCCCTCTTTGCGAAGAGGGGCTAGGGGAGATTTAAAAAGGTAAAGAGAATAAATCAAGCTTAATATATGTCTAACACTGATAAATCCCCCTCAATCCCGCTTCACAAAGGGGGAGGATTATTTTTCGATAAAAGTGACTACAGGTCGTTGACAAACTGATATAAAGGCAAAAAAATGAACAATCGATACAAAAACAAATTCAAACAACTTAAAGATAATAATCAGGGCGCATTCGTCCCTTTTGTGACTTTATGTGATCCCAACTTTGACCTGAGCTTAAAAATAGTCCGATGCTTAATCGAAAATGGCGCAGATGCACTAGAGCTAGGCTTTCCCTTTTCAGATCCGATTGCAGATGGCCCGGTCATACAAAAAGCGTCCATCAGAGCATTACAAGCAGGCGCGACAATGGCTCAATGTTTTGAGTTGATCAATACTATCCGTAATGAATATCCGGAGCTGCCAATTGGATTGTTGCTTTACGCTAATCTAGTCGTCTCTAATGGCATTGGCAACTTCTATCAAGCAGCCAAAAATGCAGGTGTCGATTCGGTACTAATCGCCGATGTACCGATTATTGAATCAGCCCCTTTTATCGCAGAAGCTAAAAAATACAATATTCAACCCATTTTTATCGCAACGCCAAATGCCTCACAAAAAGTCCTAAAGCAGGTGGCTGAACTGGGCAAAGGATATACCTATTTGTTAAGTCGTGCGGGTGTCACAGGAACGGATGTGAAAGCAGAAATGCCGATTGAAAATATCCTTACCTCACTAAAATCCTATAACGCTCCGCCAAGTCTGCTAGGTTTCGGGATTTCAGGGGTCGAACAGGTCAAAGAAGCAATCAATCTCGGCGTAGACGGGGTTATTAGTGGTTCCGCAGTGGTGAAAATTATTCAAGATAATTTGGACGACGAAAAGCGTCTATTATTAAATCTTGGTGGCTTTATTTCAAAGATGAAGGCTGCCACAAAAAAGATTGTTTCCATCTCATCCTGAAATCAAAAAAATAATTTTCCAATAAAAATGACAATTATCTTTTTGTAATTTCAATATACAATATAAAAAAGCCCACCGGTTAAGAATGAGCTTAAAATACGGCATCATAAGTTATTTGTTTCAATTGAAACGCTGGACATAAATAGATAGGATTAATTTTTTTAAAATTTACGCAACCTCATCGAACCCTGAGTTTTTTAGTAAGCTAACTAATGTCGATGCCTCCTCACTATCGTAGTTTTCTAGTTGTTGAATTAAAACGTCTAAAGGTGAGGCTTGTTGTTGAGCCATATTGATTGACGGCAATTTTCTTTGGGAGCGAGACTCAATATTTTCAGATATTCGACTAGTCAACTCCTGTAGACTGATTAGCCCATCACTATCACTATCGGCTCCCTCCAATCTCTTTGCTCTATCACCAAGTTGTTCCAATTCAGATTGGCTGAGAGCGCCATCACCATCAGTGTCTAGACGACTCATCAAATGTTCAGAAATATCATCAGCGCTATGTTTCGCCCCCGTAGATCGAGCACGACCAAGGCCACCGCTTTCTATTATTTCATTTATTTTAGCCACTAACTCTTGTTGATTCAAAAGTCCATTTTCGTCCAGATCGGCTCCAGCAAACCTATCGGCTTTGTCTCCTAGAGACTCAAGCTCACTTTGACTTAAAGCACCATCACCATCTGTATCTGCTTTATCTATCAGTCGGGTACTGATACTTTCGGCATTTGGTTGTTGTCTATTGGCCATCATATGGCCCATGCCATTAATATCCATGTTATTACCTCTTCATATTTATTACTTGTCATCGATGAATGAATCTTGAGTAACTTTACTCAACCAATTCAAACGATCATTTTGCCACCAGAGTAGTATTTAGCGGCCCCTTCACAAGGGTGATAAAACGGCGAATTCACCATTGAGAATTGGTTGTGCTGCATACTGTAGGCCAACCTTGTGAAATCCGCCGGTGAAAATCGATAAATTTACAAATCTTTACTTAAGCGAACAGTAAACCACCGGATTTCATCTTAGTCTTGACATTGCTTTACAATGCTATTGCGAAATTAAAAGTTATGAAGAACAAATATTTCAGAGTGAGATATGGAGTTAAAGAGGCGGTCATTTTATGTCAAGCGCAGGAAAGAAATTGCCGCTTAAAATTAATCAGGAGAATTCTTAGTAAACGCTTGTTCGCCACCATCCAAACCTTCCATCCAATTATCCTTTCCTTGCAACTTATCATTCTAAGCTATTGTTTTATATATTTTTAATCTCAACGTTTTATATTTTAGCTGATTATATGGTTGACTAAAAAACAAACAATGTTATTATCCGCGCCGGTTATAAGGATGAACGCTCTGGCTAGTCAATAATTGGATAGAGTCGCGCAACAAGCTTAGACCACTAGTCACCACAGGAAGTAAATGATCCCTTATAGTTGGGGTCTGTTTATCTTTCATACTTCACCACTGCCGAGGCACTTTTTTTGCCTGACGAGGCAGAAGAAGCGTGGTTTAGTTGCTCTAAATGAGCGACTGATAACAAATTCAGGCGGAAAAAGTGTCCGGCCCTTTGGGTTGTGGCTAAAATATCCCCACTCGTTGTTACTCCTCACTCATTTGGAATAACCAAACCATGTTCGTCGTGCCTAGATTGGGGATATTTTATCCACAACAGTGATGAAGTATGAAAGATAAACAGACCCAATACGCTTCTGAGCTTATTGCAGTATTTATAGAGAAGATGATGTCAGATACATATAGCGTTGTTATTACCGGGAATTTAATCCCGGGATTTGATTTAGAATCCGTCCAAAGTTCCCTGTCAGAGCTGTTTAAAATCAACCGGGAAAAAGTGAAGCTTTATCTAAGTGGTAAGCCAAATGTATTGAAAAGGAGTACTGATCATCAAACCGCTGCAAAATATAAAACCAAAATCGAACAATTAGGCGCGTCGGTCGAATTACATAAAAGTTCATCGGCATCCAAACAGACACTAAAAGCAAGCAAAGCTATCAATACTCCCAAACAAGCTAGCAAGACTCAAAAGCCAGCATCTGGTCAAACCGATTCTCGTACCAACGCGTCTCCTAAAACCGCTGCTAGAAAAACAGCCTCCCATCAGTCTGTTATCGACAAAATGTTGCAGCCAGTTAATGGGGTTAATCTTATTGAACAAGGCAGAATCAGGCAGAAATACAGGATGGAAAAAATTCAAATAGTCAAGGTACCGGTTAGCCTGTGGCCAATGGTATTGAGTATTGTCTGCCTGTTATTTGGTGCGATTGATTTGACATTATCTTATCTGGAAATATTAACCATCACCAACTCCTTTTGGTCACCGATCGTTTCAGTTGTTATTGGTGGAGTATTACTGAAATCCAGTTTCGAGGGCTAGATCCTTTCTTTCCGCCAAACAAGTTGTCGATATTTTTGTGATACATTGCCCCTAAATAGGGTGGCTAATATTTTTTCTACAATGTTTATTCTAACTATTTGATTCCTTGGATGAAATTACGTATATTTCAAGCATGTATTAAAAAATGGTATCAGGTTATGTCTTGCGAATGATACTTGACGAATATTAAAGAGAAATATATGAAGTTGATCTCAAAGATAATTATTTTAAGTTGCTTAGTCTTATTGGCAAATACCAAATTGTTTGCGAAAAGTATGACGGTATTAGATTTTGAACAAACGCCATTTAGCGGGAAAGTCAGTGAAAAAGAAATTCGAAAACTATTATTCAAAGGCGGTATCAGAGCGACTATAGCGGTGCCAACCTATGTTAGCCTCTTTGTTAAGGGTACACTTATGAGCGGCATAGCGCCAAAGGGAACTGAGGTTGTATTGGTCCCTAATGATGATAATGACTATTACACAATCTTGCCCATAGTTGGTGGTGTCAATGTAGGTGTCAAACAAAAAATGGAAGACTACCCTACTACGCCGCACATCC
>CAZOBX010000166.1:0-13169 GCA_964578045.1 uncultured Kangiella sp.
AGCACAGGTGCATGGGACATTTGTGGGAGCGAGGACCACCTCGCGATTGGCCTTTTGGTTAGCACAGGTGCATGGGACTTTTGTAGGAGCGAGTCATCACTCGCGATCTATTCTGACTCAACACCCATATGTTTGAGCACACCGTCTAGTTCATCCAGACTGTTATACTGAATGACTATTTTGCCTTTACCTTTTGGACCGTGTTGGATTTTAATCGGCGCGCCTACTTTGTCAGAAATTCGACGTTCCAACTGCTCAATATGAGGGTCGCCTTTGGCTTCGAATTTTGCTTTGATTGGCGCATTAACGCCGCGAACCAATTTTTCAGTTTCTCTGACAGTTAATCCTTTTGCGACCACCATTCGTGCAATCGAAGTTTGATCATCACTTGGCAGAGACAATAAAGCGCGGGCGTGACCCATTTCCAAATCGCCTCTTTCGAGTAAGGTTCGACACACTTCGGTGAGCGATAACAATCTCAACAGGTTGGTCACGGTAGTTCGGCTTTTACCCACCGCATCGGCTGTTTGTTGGTGAGTCAACTCAAATTCCTGCATTAATCTTTGTAAAGCAACCGCCTCCTCTATCGCATTAAGATCTTCCCGCTGAATATTTTCGATCAACGCCATAGCAATCGCCGCTTCATCGGGTATGTCTTTCACCAGACAAGGGATCACATCTAACTCGGCGAGTTGAGCCGCCCGCCAGCGACGTTCACCAGCGATGATTTCATATTTGTCTTTGCCAATTTCTCGAACCACGATTGGTTGAATGATGCCTTGAGCTCTAATAGAGCTAGCTAATTCTTCAAGCGCTTCATCGGCTATTATTTTACGCGGTTGATATTGGCCCGGTTGCATAAATTCGATCGGTAACTTTCGAAATTCACCTTCCGGGACGATTGATTGGGGTTCAGCGGATCCGCTAGCCGCTGTTTTCTTAGGCTTGCTTAAGAATGCATCGAGTGGTGAGCGACCTAACTTTTTCTTCATGTTTTATTCTCTAAAGTTTTAATAAGACTTGCCTTAGTTGCGAGGAGCTACGACCCGGCGGTTGTGATGGATAATTACATCATTTACAAACCTAACCACAGAATCTCCTCAGAATGGGCGCAATTATGATTTTTGATCATACAGCAACATTGGGGAAATCGCCGTGTCGAAAGCTGCTCGCAATCACAATGTACATTAGCTGAAAATAGCTTCTTTTATTTAAAGCGACGCTTCACTCATATTTTCCTGGCGTCTAATCATCTCACCGGCTAGCCCCAGATAAGCTTTTGCACCTCGAGATAATCGATCGTACATCAATGCAGGCATACCATAACTGGGTGCTTCTGCTAATCGGACATTTCTGGGAATTGCAGTGCGATAAACTTTATCGCCAAAATGTTCATGCAATTGATTAGAAACCTCAACCGCCAGACGATTTCTGGGGTCGTACATGGTTCTAAGCAGGCCTTCGATATGTAGTTCTGGATTAACCTGTTCGGTGATTTGTTCAATTGTGCCTAATAATGCCTTTAATCCTTCAAGCGCATAATATTCGCATTGCATCGGGATCATCACGCTATTCGCCGCAACTAATGCATTGACCGTTAAGATACTTAGAGAGGGGGGGCAATCAATAAAAATATAGTCGAATTCGTCTTTCAAATCTTCTAAGGCAACTTTGAGTCGGCTTTCTTTATTATCTTCGGTCAATAAATAAGCTTCTGCCGAAGCTAGATCAGAATTGGTTGGAAGAATATGAAAACCAGCTTGTTCAGCATTAACCAAACACTCTCGAGCGGTCTTTTCACCAAGCAATACATCTAATGTGTGATGCTCAATTTCATCTTTATCGATGCCACAACCACTGGACGCATTTCCTTGAGGGTCCAGATCAACCAGTAAAACACTGCGTTTAGTCGCCGCTAATGAGGCAGCAATATTGATGCTGCTGGTTGTTTTGCCAACCCCGCCTTTTTGATTTGTTACCGCTATGATTTTACCCACAAGTACCTCTTTTCATTATTTTCTGCCCTTGGTCTCAATTATTAAGGTTTAAATAATCACCGTAGACAACCTATCTAATTGTTTTTATTATATTTATTCTTTTCTAGTCCAGTAATTTATGCCCCAAATATTAGCAGGGCGAACCAACCATTATAGGTTGATCTTTAGGATGATCAATCACAACCTCCGTATCTTGGCCGACTGCGCTAGATAATCGACTCAAACTACTGATTTTAAAGCGGTTCTAATTCAATCAGACATCGGCTTGCTGACAGACCCGGTATCTGTATATTGTGGCAAGCGATCTCTCTGACCCGGTCTGAAAGGTTAGATACTTCTTGCGAGGAATATTGACCTTTCATTAAAAGCCAACGACCCTGTTGCTCCAATAAGTGCTCTGTCAGTTGAATCATGTCTTGAATAGAAGCAAACGCGCGAGAAATAATCCCATCGAAACGTTCTTCTCTAGGTTGCTCAACTCGAGAGTGGATCACCTGAACATTATCTAACCCTAACAGGTGAATTTGCTGGCGAATAAACCGTATTTTTTTACTGTTGCTGTCCAACAAAGTAAATTGTACCTCGGGCAACATAATAGCCAAAGGCAAACCCGGAAAACCTGCACCGGTCCCCACATCCAGTATCCGCTGCTGCTGAATAAAAGGGGTTATCGCAACGCTGTCGAGTAGATGCAAGGTCAACCCTTCCATCGGATCTTTAATCGCAGTCAGATTATAACTTTTATTCCATTTGACCAATTGTTCAAGTAATGTCAGTAATTTTGTTTTTTGCTCGTCTGAGGTTGTTAGTTCAAGACCGCTTATTCCTTTACTCAGTGCTAAATTCAAATCCATTACTGGTTTCCGGCCTGTTGAGCCTTAGACACCCGTTTTTTATAGTTTTTCTTTTTTAAAGTAATCAGTAACAACGAAATAGCCGCAGGTGTCACCCCGGATATTCGACTGGCTTGTCCGATGGTTTCTGGTTTATGAGTTTGTAGCTTTTGTACGATTTCTGAGGACAATCCACCAATCACCGAATAATCGATATCCTCTGGTAAAACAACATTTTGCTGCTTTTTGTTTCTAGCTATCTCATCTTTTTGCCGATCGATATATCCAGAATATTTAACTTGAATTTCAACTTGCTCTTTGACGCTATCGGATAATCCTTCACCAAACCCCTCGATATTATTCTGCATTTTAGCATAGTCTAATTCTGGGCGTTTCAACAGATCCAGTTGGCTGTACTCTCGAGAGAGTGGCTTTTTTAACAAGCTGGAAAGTTTATCAGCGCTTTCCGATTGAGGTTGGATCCAGTTGGTTTTGAGTCTGGCCAACTCAGTTTCTACCGCATCACGTTTTTCAACTAACTGTAGCCATCTGGCATCATCAAGCAGCCCCAGTTGATGGGCTTTTTCAGTCAATCTTAAATCTGCATTATCTTCACGTAACATCAATCGATATTCCGCACGAGAAGTGAACATTCGGTAAGGTTCCTGAGTGCCGCATGTAATCAAATCATCGATCATCACGCCAATATAGGCTTCTTCTCTACCTGGTGACCAGGCTGGTTTTCCTTGAATTCTAAGCGAAGCATTTATTCCAGCAATTAACCCTTGGGCGGCCGCTTCTTCATAACCCGTGGTGCCATTGATTTGACCGGCAAAAAATAGATTTTCAATGTGTTTTGTTTCTAAGGAACTCTTCAGTTCTCTCGGATCAAAATAATCATATTCGATCGCGTAACCCGGTCGAGTAATATGCGCTTGTTCAAAGCCTTTAATTGACCTCACCAGATCAAGCTGCACATCAAATGGCAAACTGGTAGATATACCATTGGGATAAATTTCGTGGGTGTTTAATCCTTCCGGCTCGATGAAAATCTGGTGACTTTCTCTTTCTGCAAAACGCACGACCTTATCTTCTATGGAAGGACAATATCTTGGCCCAACACCTTCGATCTCGCCGGTAAATAAAGGAGAACGATCCATACCTTGCTGGATAATTTCATGGGTTCGTATATTGGTATGGGTAATAAAACACGGGATCTGCTGTGGATGTTGCGGCACTTTACCCAAAAAAGAAAAAACCGGAGTCGGAGTATCACCATACTGAGCTTCCAGTTCAGAATAATCAATACTTCGACCGTCGATCCTGGGAGGAGTACCGGTTTTAAGGCGCTGTACATTAAACGGCAATTCTCTTAATCGGTTTGCAAGCCCAATAGAAGGGGGATCGCCGGCACGACCACCGGAATAATTGGACAGACCGATGTGTATTTTTCCTGACAAAAAAGTACCGGCAGTCAAAATGACGGTTTTGGCTGAAAATCGTAACCCCATTTCAGTCACCACACCACAAACACGATCAGACTCAAGCAACAGATCGTCAACCGATTGCTGAAATAACTTAAGATTAGGTTGGTTTTCTAAGAATTTTCGAACAAAATTTTTGTATAAAGTTCGGTCCGCTTGAGCACGAGTTGCGCGAACTGCTGGGCCTTTGCTGGCGTTTAGTTTTTTAAAGTGAATGCCAGAGTGATCGATAGCAGTCGCCATAATGCCGCCCATGGCGTCCACTTCTTTGACTAAATGGCCTTTACCAATCCCGCCGATTGCAGGATTACAACTCATTTGCCCCAAAGTTTCAATATTGTGAGTAATTAAAAGAGTATTTGCTTGCATACGCGCAGCCGCTAACGCCGCTTCGGTACCAGCATGGCCGCCGCCAATAACAATTACATCAAAACGTTCATCAAAAAACATAGCTTTATAAAACAGGCTCAACAAAAAGGGAGGGGGATCTTACCTAAAACTGGCTAATAAATGAACAAAAATAGCAAAACATTTCGATTTCTTTTTTACTCATCTCATATTACTCCCCACTTTGAAAACCAATATAAATAGATCTAGTCGACATTTGCATTAAAAATCTTTGTGTAAAGCCCTATAACTCTTTGTAAAAGATGAAAATAATCTGTTTTTGTTCTATCCTTACATCCGAATACCGGAATAATTCTTAAAGAATTAATTACCCTTCACCCAGTATGGAAATGGTTAAGGATATAGCCACGCAATGATTAAACTACTCTTTCGCACCTTTTTGTACCTGTTTATCATCCTGTTGATACCTTATTCCTATTTTGCCTGGCAAGCAAAAAAGGGAGTGGATACTTTTTTAATCCTTCATCCTATTGACGGTGAGTTCGAATACCAGTGGTTGTGGCTCGATTTGGAGGGTAAAATTTCATTAGAAGATATATCCTTTTACCAGGATTCTAATGAACCTGTTTTTACAGCAGCAAGAATTGAGATCAAGCTGAGTAGCCTGTTCGATGTATTGGATGCTGCGGATCAGATAATCCATAAGGAATATCCTGCTAATATTATTGTTAATCTTGTCGCTGGACAGACAGCACAAAGCGCGAAGGTTTTTTCTCTATTCGGTGTCGATTTCCAACCAAATCTCTTAGATTATTTTTACCCAGAGCAATGTATTGAGAACGTCGACAGAGAGCTGCCTTTGTTGCACTTTGATATCAGCAGTTTATTTGAGATCCATCGAACAGCCGATGAGAGCTTGGTTAATTTTAGCTTTAGAAGCAAAGAGTTTACTAATTTGACAGGAAAATTCAAAATAAACAATTTTTCCGGCGCGGACGATAATGCCAGTTTTTTGAGTGACTTAGTACTCGATTTTACTGAACTGCTCTGGGTACAACAAAACACCCAGAAGTGTTTACAAGCACTTAATCTCGAAGGTCACAAATTTGATCAACTATTTAAGCAGTTTATACAAGACTCTGCGAAACAAAATAATTTGTTATTGGCCGATGAGGTGGCTGACTCTTATGTCAAGTTTATTTTTGTCCCGCAAAGAGTTCGTCTTGAGTTCAATTTACAGGAAGGAAAAATATTTAGTCAGATATCATTGCTACCGATTTATGACTTTCAGGAAACTACCGGGTTATCTATCCAGTTGAATGACAAAAAACTGACTAATATTTTCCAAGCGTACGATTATATATCGGCGGTGGAACAGCTACCCGCTGAACAAGGTAATAAAACATCCTCAGAAGAAAAAGAGACAACTACAAAAGATATTTATCTCAAATTAAACCGACGTGCCCTAACGCCACATTTGGGGGCTAAAATCGAAATTCGTTTGTATAACAAAAAGATCATTGTCGGATACTTAGAATTGGCAAACAACCAATCGATCAAGATCAGCCAATTAAAATACAAAGGAAAAACCATATTACCCTTTGCATTCAAAGACATAAAATCAATTCTTTTATTGCGACCTAACCGTTAAGACATCTGACCCTACCTTTTCCTTTAACCGTCCTTGTCAAAAAACCTCTCTATAAAAAGCCAGTAGTGTTTGATTCCACTTATTTCCGAGTATAGCTCCAAATTTAGCCCTGTCATTTTCACAAAAGGTATCGAATAACAATACTTTCTCCGTTTTTGTTTCTAAATAGTCCTATTTTCCTGATAGTGGTACCAGTGATTCACAACAGGAGAAATACTATGTCACTATTTAAACGACTATCTATAACATTATTCTCATGCCTGGACGGCGTCGTAAATGACATCGAAAATCATGATGCACTGATCGAAGCGGCTATCGAGGTGCAAAGCAAAAAAATAGCGAGCGCCAAATATCAGCTTCTGCAACTTAGCTGCAGACTAAAATCGATTTCCAGCGAAATAACCCAACTAGATAATCAACAATCGCTCTGGCGAAAACGTGCATTGGCAGCCGCTGAAGAAAACCAGGAAAAGGCGTTAGTTTGTCTGCAAAGAAAGCGGGATCTACAGCGGCAACTCGAAAGAACTAATTTGAGCGAACAGGAGTATATAAAAGCTTGCGAGATATTAGAGCGAGATATTAATAACAGTGAATCTGAACTAAATGATTTCAAACAAAAAAGAGCACTTCTCAAAGCCAAACAGTCGAGTAACGATGTACTTCAACGGGTTGAAAGCGGTAGCCGGTCGAATTCAAAGGAAATGGAAAAAACGTTTGCCTGTTGGGAAGCTAATCTATCTGAAAAAAATATTTTTCTTGCTCGTATCAATAACAGCGATGAAGAAATAGATCAATTGGAAAAGGATTACCTAAAAGAGGAAAATCAATTGTCTCTCAAACAAGAACTTTCCGAATTGATGTCTGAACACACTGAAAAACAGGGAGAACATCATGAATAATATTATCGAATCTAAAGTTGGTTTTAAACATCAACAAGGGTCAACCCAAGATAACCAACTAGAAGACTCCTGGTTTAGATACCTGCCAATTATTTTTCGAAGTTTAGGCGCATTGGCTGTTTTGATTTCTCTTTATACTTTTTTGGCCAGAGGTTGGGATGCAAGCACAGACTTAACCCGGTATTTAATCTTTGTAGGTCACACTGCTGCGCTCGCGCTAATGGGACTGATCAATGCAAAGTTTATTAAAGAGGCGAAAGGGGCAAGACTACTGTTAATTTTGGCATTGGTTTCCATACCGATCAATTTTGCGATATTAGGCGGCTTTATCTTTGCCGGAAGTAACATCGGTCATCTGATTGAATACCCGCAATATGTCAGTTGGTCGGTTGGTGGATTAGAAACAGCATTAATATTAACCTTAGGTGCATTACTCGTAATGGTCCCGGTTTGTTTATTAGGGTTTAAGGTGTTATTACGAAATGTCAGTGTTAAAGCGAGTATTTTGTTTTTAGTAAGCAATGCAGTTTTACTGATCCCTTTCAGGCAGCCGGAACTAGTCGCAATGTTTTCGATCATAATCGGAGTAGGGCTATTTGCTTTCTACCGCCGATATTTAAGTCAGCAAATTGCACTGAAAACTCTGGAAGGAAAAATATCTTTTGCGCTGCAATTTATGCCGATAGCGATTTTACTGGGACGGAGTATTTGGTTATACCAGTTTGATAGTATTCTAATAAGCAGCGCCAGTTTTATTTTGTTTGCCGCTATTCGCCGGGTATCTTTGCTAGTGGCAGAACGCTCAAGTCAACGCATCGCCATGGAAGTTTTATCCATCGCTTTAGCACTTATTTGTAGTTTAAGTTTTGGTTATTCACTGTTTAAACTGGATATTAGTCAGGAGTTTGTTATCGCTTTTGCCACCTTTATTACCGCTGGAATGATGTTTGAATTATCGCTGCGGGGTAAATTGCGAGCGGCTGGATATCACGTTTTTGCCACTGCTATCGCTTTAGCAGGATTAATGGTTAATTTCTGGTTGCATACCAGTTTGTTATCCGCATTCATCCTGTTGATTGCTGGTATCGGCATGTTATTTGCCAGTTATTTATATCAACAAAAGGCTTTATTTATTGGTGGGTTGGTTTTGGTTTTAACGGGATTATATTACCAGATCTCATTATTGATGGGCATGTTTGAAATGAACTACTGGGTGGCTTTAACTGGTTTGGGTATTTTATTAATTGTGAGCGGTTCTTACCTTGAGGCTAATGCACATAAAATAAAACTTAAGCTTAAACAGACCAAACATTAGTTGGCGGACTGGGAATTTTGATAAAAAATATCCCCCTTTACACAGGGGGGTTTTCCTGCTTTTACTTACCAATACAAAAACTGGTAAAGATTTTTCCTAACAAGTCATCTGAAGTAAATTCACCGGTAATTTCATTTAAACAATCTTGGGCCAATTTTAATTCTTCCGCTAGCAACTCTCCTGCCGAGAAATTTTTTAACTGATAAAATCCTTCTTTAATATGATTTTCTGCTTTTTTTAGCGCATTAAGATGACGACGCCTGGCCATAAAAGTGCCCGACTCTGACGCTTCAAAACCTACCACCGATTTGAGGTGTTGTTTTAGTAAATCGATCCCTTTACCATGACTTGCCGATAGAAAAATGGTCGGTTGGTCTTTTTCTTCGATACGTGGCGGTTGATTAATTAGATCCACTTTATTTTCGATCAGTGTGATCGGCGGCAATTCAATATTCGGGTCAATAAAACGTTTAATTTCTTTTTCAATATTAATTTTTTTGTGATCGCTCGCATCAACGACTAACAGAATGCGATCCGCATTTTCGATTTCTTTGGCGGCTCGTTCGATACCGATCTGCTCTACCTGATCTTTTGCATCTCTTAAGCCAGCAGTGTCAACAATGTGCAGCGGCAAACCATCGATATTAATTTGCTCGGTGAGGATATCTCGGGTAGTCCCTTCGATATCAGTTACAATTGCGGTATCTTTACCGGCTAACGCGTTTAATAAACTCGATTTTCCTGCATTTGGTTTACCTGCAATGACCACTTTCATTCCTTCGCGCAATAAACAACCTTGTTCGGCATTCTTGAGTAGTTTATCTAAAAAGTTGGTTATCTCATCCGTTTGCTTGGTCACTTTATCATCATTTAAAAAGTCGATTTCTTCTTCTGGAAAATCTATCGCGGCTTCCACGTAGATTCGTAAGTAGATTACTTTTTCAACCAACTCATGTACTTTAATTGAAAAATCCCCAGTCATAGATCGCAGTGCACTTTTAGCCGCCTGTCGAGAACCGCTGTCAATTAAATCAGCAATCGCTTCGGCTTGAGCAAGATCTAACTTGTCATTATGAAACGCTCTTTCGGAAAATTCACCCGGTTTGGCTAATACGGCGCCATTTTCTAAAACTGCTTCAAGCAGCATATCCATAATAATCGGGCCGCCATGTCCCTGTAATTCGAGAACATCCTCACCAGTAAAAGAATTCGGTGAATTAAAATAGAGCGCGATCCCTTGATCGATCACCTGATGATTAGAGTCGTGAAAAGGAAGATAATGGGCGTAGCGGGGCTTTATTTCTTTGCTGAGGATTTTTTTTGCGATGGATAAACTAAGAGGACCCGAAACTCGAATAATGGCGACTCCCCCTTTTCCTGGTGGGGTAGCGACCGCAGCGATGGTTGTTTGGGTTTGAATCATAACATTGCTCGAAAAAAGCCTGAAACTTAAATATTTTCTTTCGCAGGTTAGTGTTGAGGAAAAGCTTGCCCCGTGCCAAAAGTAGGTCCCTTAAGGAAAACGCTGTGGGTACGAAACCCAACAATTAGTAACTGTCGATTATTGCAATAGTGTTGGGTTTCGCTATGCTCAACCCAACCTACAATAAAACTAAAGGATTATTTTTTCTTTTTAGCTTCCTGCTCAGCGTTAAACTGTTTAGTGATATAAAGTTGCTGAGAAATTGATATCAGGTTATTCATTAACCAGTAAAGTACCAACCCGGCGGGGAAGAACACAAAAAACACGGTCATAAATACAGGCATCATTTGCATCATTTTTTGTTGCATGGGATCCATGGTCGGTGAAACCGGTTGCATTTTTTGCATCAGGTACATGCTGGCTCCCATCAATAGTGGCATCACATAATAAGGGTCCATGACCGACATATCCTCTATCCACAAAATAAAAGGCGCATGACGTAGTTCAACACTTTCCATTAATACCCAATAAAGTGCAATAAACACTGGCATTTGAATAAGGAGAGGAAAACACCCCCCTAAAGGGTTTACTTTTTCCTTCTTATAAAGCTCCATCATTTTCATCGACATTTTTTGTCGATCATCCCCATATTGCTCTTTCATTGTTGCCATTTTGGGTTGCAGTAGTCGCATTTTTGCAAAAGAGCGATATTGCGCTCTAGCTAACGGGTACAATATCGTTTTGATGGCGATAGTCACTAATATGATCGCCAAACCCCAGTTGACTGTAAAACTTTGGAAGAATATAAGCAAAAAGAAGATTGGCTGACCAATCCACCAAAGAAAACCGTAATCGACGGTTAACTCTAAACCTTCGGCAACTTTTTCAAGCTGGTCTTGAATTTTTGGACCAACATAAAGTTTTGCTGAAAATGTTTTATTTTCACTCGGTTCAATCCACTGCCAATCTTGGGTGATTCTAATTTGAGTTAAACCCGCTTTGCCAAGATTTTTGTTACTTGTATCAATGATATGGGTTGAATCGGAAACAGGCACCCAAGCCGTCACAAAATAATGCTGAAGAATAGCCACCCAACCATCTTTGGTAGATTCATTTAAATCGGCTTCTTCTAAATCATCAAAATCGTATTTTTGGTATTTTTCATCTAAAGTAGAATAAGCAGGTCCAATATACGAACGCATTCCTAATCCAGATTCTTCTTGTCCTTCTACCTCTCCAGTATCTCTTCTAAGCGAAGTGAACATTCTATTGGCTATTTTTTGGCCGCTAAGATTATTAACAATAAATTCTACGTCAACCACATATTGATCGTTGTGGAATGTAAACCGTTTAATGTACTCGACACCTTGTTGGTTGGTCCAGATCAAATCAACCACCAAACTTTCCTGCCCATCCTTTAAAACATAGTTAGTTTGCGCAGATTGGTAGTTAGCAATGTTCTTATTAAAGTCCGGTGCACCCTCACCGTATAAACCAGATAGCGCCAAAAAGACTCGGCCGTTTCTATTTTCTAAGATATTGATTGGTTGAGAATCTTCATCCAAAGTTTCTTTGAATTTAATCAGTTCTGCTGAAACAAAATTTCCGCCCGCCGGAGAAATAACTACTCTTAAAGAATCTGTTGTTACAACAATTGGTTTGGCATTGATTGTATTATCTTGGGTAGCCTTCGCTTTAGAAATTTCTTGAGGCACCTGTGACGAAAGATCGGTTTCTTCAGTACTGTTAGTTGCTATCTCATTGTCGACATCCCTTTGCTCAGAAGTAGGGGCTTGGTAGCTTGCGATTGATGTTTCAATGGGCGCTTTTTCAACTTTGACTGGAGCATGGTCAGCCTGCCATTCCTGATACAACAAAAACGTCAAAAACGCAAAAAGGATAAATAAAAAGGTTCTGGCTGATTCCATAGTAATCTTTGTCTCTTAAATAGAATGCTTGTGACTATGCGGATGGTCCTGATGATGACAGGGCTCGTTTTTGGTTTTTTGCTTGGGAACAGGGTCAAATCCGCCGGGATTGAGTGGGTGGCAACGGGCAATTCTTTTAATCATTAACCAGGACCCTTTTAAACTACCATGTTGTTCGATTGCTTCAATTGCGTAACTTGAGCAAGTTGGATAAAAACGACAACTATTACCTACTAAAAGACTCAATGTCTTTTGGTAGATTTTGATCAAACGAATAAGAAGTGTTTTCATTTCAATCTTTAGGGCATCGTTTATTAAAACGGGCAAATAAATCATCGCGAAGACGGATTATATCTGTTTTAGGCAATACAGCAATATCTCTTCGGGTTAATATCACCAGGTCACAATTAGCTAATTGTGACTGCTGTTGTCGAAAACACTCTCGAAGGACTCTTTTTACCCGGTTACGCTGATGGGCAAATTTAAGGTTCTTTTTTGCGATCACCAGGCCTAATCTTGGATGATTAAGGTCGTTCTCTCTGGCTAGCAAGGTAAAAGCTTTATTGTGAACTTTAAAAGCTTTATCGAAGACGCGACTATAATCCCTAGCGCGTAAAAGACGAAGCTCCGGCTGAAAACTGTAAGAGGAATGATTCACTCTGCACTCTCAACTGGAGCTCTAATTAAACTAAGATAAGTTATTTTAAATGAATAACTTATGCGCTTAGTTTTTTACGGCCTTTGGCTCTACGTCGATTGATTATGATTCGACCGTTCTTGGTTGCCATACGTGCACGGAATCCGTGGCGGCGTTTACGTTTGATATTACTTGGCTGAAATGTACGTTTCATCGGACTATCCGTTTAAATTTATTACTAAAAGTGATTAACTTATCAATCACCTGCCTTAAAGGGGCGCAAATTCTATTGTATAGATAATATACTGTCAATGTGTTTTAACGTTTAATTACTAATTTAGTATATTTGCCTTATTTGGAATTTTGACGATATTTTCTAATTATTACTATATATAGTATATCCTTAAAATCTGAACACTAAATCTGCGATATTTTGTTCTTCAAAAGTCCAAATCTGTGGATAAAATTTATTTTGCTTTTTTACTCAACAACGCTAGTTTAATTGGATTATGATGAAATTGTAATATTTTTGCATATTTGTTTTATCAAACTTAACCAAATTTAGTTAAAAGTTACTAACAAGGTAATAATAATAATAATAAAGAAAGATCTTATTATTATTATTATTAAAGGGCTATTAAATCTGTGTATAAG
>CAZOBX010000167.1:0-4473 GCA_964578045.1 uncultured Kangiella sp.
CGTTGCTAATGTAGCAAAGAGTGAATTCTTGGCTAACATGAGTCATGAAATTCGAACACCCATGAATGGCGTGTTGGGTATGCTGGATCTACTCATCAAATCTGGGCTTACTGAAGATCAAGTTAGAAAAACGAATTTGGCTCTTTCCAGTGCGCGTTCTTTACTTTCGATCATCAACGACATTCTCGACTTTTCAAAGATAGACGCAGGAAAGTTGGAATTAGAAATCTTAGATTTTGATCTAAGAGGTTTACTGGGAGACCTTGCTGAATCATTAGCATTCAAAGCCCATGAAAAAGGACTGGAAATTATTCTTGATGTGTCAGAAGTTGAGCAGTCGATGGTTAAGGGTGATCCGAGTCGCCTACGTCAAATCTTAAGCAACCTTGTAAGCAACGCAATAAAGTTTACTCAAACAGGTGAAGTTATTATTAGCGCTAGAGTTAGAGTAAAAGATAGTCAAATATTAACTCTGCAATGCTCGGTTCAGGATACTGGCATTGGAATTCCCGTTACTCAGCAAGATAAAATGTTTCAAGCTTTTCGCCAGGAAGATGCCTCAACCACCCGAAAATATGGTGGTACCGGATTGGGTCTTTCCATAGTCAAGAAACTCTGTGAGTTAATGGGGGGCAGTATTCAGCTCACTAGCCCATCAAGCGGAGGTAGCTGTTTTAAATTTTCCATTGAACTACTAATCAGTAACTATTCTAAAACTGTTGTTCCACCAGTTGATATCACTTTATTTCGCATATTGGTGGTTGATCACAATTTAAATAATCGAAAAACACTTCGCCATCAGCTCGAATATTGGGGCGCGGAAGTGGAACAATCGGTCGACAGCCAATCCGTACTTACCTTGTTGGAACAACGAAATGCTGTAGGCACTCCGCCTTTCGACATTGCTTTTATCGATGCAGGTCTTGATAGCATGGATGGCGTTCTACTCGCCAAAAAAATAAAATTAGATCCGAGGTTTGAATCAATAAAGTTGGTGGTAATGACAACAATGACTCATCGTGGTGACGCTGAGCAATACTTGAACATGGGGTTTAGTGCTTACTTCAGAAAACCTGCTACTACTGCAGACCTGTTTGATGCATTGAGCATTGTAAAAAATGATGGCAGTCTAAACCAAACTGAAAACTCAAAGACTCTGGAGGATCTAAAGCCACTTATTCAGCAGGATATTCCTTCACCACATTGGAAGAAAAATTGTCGGCTATTACTAGTTGAAGACAATCACATTAACCAACAGGTTGCTCTAGGTATACTAGAGGAATTGCATCTAACGGCTGATGTCGCTAACAATGGGCTGGAATCTATACATGCGCTAAAATCTTCAGTCACAATTAATCCCTATGATCTAGTTTTAATGGATTGTCAGATGCCTGAAATGGATGGTTACGAGGCAAGTCGTCAAATCAGGCTTGGCAAAGCTGGCGAAGAATATAAAGCAATCGTTATTATTGCTTTAACTGCAAATGCCATGCAAGGCGATAAAGAAAAATGTATAGCGGCAGGAATGTCTGATTATTTAACAAAACCAATTGAGCCTGAATTACTTTTTGAAAAACTAATCCAATGGTTACCAAAAAGTGAGGCCAAGGTTCAATCGGTAGATATTATTAATAAAGATAATCTCTTATCGATTAGTGAGCGCCAAGATAAAACAGAAATACAAAATAATGAAATTAATAATGATAAAACATCGAAATCCCCCCACGAAAATTTGATAATATGGGATAAATCTGCTGCGCTACACAGAGTAATGGGAAAGAAAAAACTTTTAAGAACGCTAGTTAGTATATTTTTACAAGAAACGCCACTGCTAATTGAGGAATTGAAAGTGACTGTCGATACGAAACGGATTCAGCAAATAGCGCATACGATTAAAGGTGTTGCCGCCAACCTCAGTGGAATAGACTTACTGGAAGAAGCTATTGAATTAGAGCTTGCTGCCAATGCCAACAATCAAGAAAAGTGCGTCTTGCTAATTTCAGATACGATCAATGCCTATTATCAATTAGTTGATATATTTGAGGGATATTTGAAGACTGATGTCGGGCATGACGAACTCGACTCGTTAAATTCAAATCCAGAATCACAGTCCGGATTTTTATAAGTTCAAAAATCTATCTCATAAATGACGTAGGTATCCAGTTTAAACTCTCATCCAAGCGGTACCAATCTTAGATCGACCGTATGGCCAGTTAAGATCTCGAGCAAAGGCTTAGGGGGGGATTAAAAATCTAGAAATCAATAGAAATTAGATTAAACATTGTAAAACTGCATTGACCACAATCTTTTTTATTGTATTCGGCATTCGTTGCGTCTTATCAAGGGGTTGCAACTCCATTAGGAAAACATTAGCCTAAAAAGAGTTCTAAGAGACTTCAAAATCTGTTTAGGTAGTAGATAATCAGTCAATTGAAGCGATAGGAATTTATCTAATGTTTATTATTCAAATAGTAGGATACCTAAAAAAAGCTCGCACAGTCATTATCCTTTCAATAGTAGTCTCATCGATATTAACACCGATGAAGGTCTTTGCTCAAAATAGATTCAATTCCGTGGAGACTGTTGAATTATCAGATGATTTAGTCACCTGGGGGACACTTGGTGGTGTTGCTGTTGATGGCTTGGGGTATGTATATGTATCAAATTTTTCCTCTGATGTTTGGCGTATAGCAAAAGATGGTAAGGTTAAGTTATTAACTGATAGCATTTATTCCGCATCAGGAAACGCCATTGATGCTAACGGTGACCTGTTACAAGCGAGTCACTACAATAACAGTCTTTATAAAATCTCCCGTACAGGCAAAATCACGACAATTGTTGAAGGGAAACTTAATGCGCCTGTCGGCGTTGCCGTGGATAATAGAGGAAATATATTCGTCACTAATTGTTACTCCAACGATATTGTAAAAATTGATGTCGAAAAAAAACTGAGTATTATTTCTAAACATCCTGCCTACAATTGTCCCAATGGATTAGCTTTTGATAATAAGGGTAATCTTTATGTCGTCAACTTTGACAATACCATCATTATTAAGATTGATAGCGATGGAAATAGCAGTAAATTTACTACACTTCCCGGAATCGGAAATTCTCATTTGGCCTTCTTTAAGGGTTACCTCTATGCAACCCAGATTTTTGAACATCGTGTTTTTCGGATCGACTCATATGGCAACTACGAAGTGTTCCTAGGCGATGGTACCACTGGTAACTCTGATGGAAAGGGAACACAAGCACAGGTCGCATGGCCAAATGGCATTGCTGTTAGCAATGACGGAAAGCTTTACGTAAATACATTGGATGGCAATTTTAGAAACTATCATGAAGCAGCTAAACTACAACTAAGGGTTGTTCAATTGCCAACATTAAGAAGCTCACTACTAGAGGCTTTTGCTCGCGGCGGTGAAGCAGCGCTTCGTCCCACTTATGAAAATTATAAAGCCAAATATATGTCTAACGCTAAAGACGTCAAACTCGTCGCAGGCTTAGTTGCAACAGTCGATCGGATGATCGACTGGAGTAAACTCGACCTGGCCTTAGCAATTGGCCGACTGGGATTGTCACTTTATCCAGAGTCATGGGAAATTATGGTTGCTGTTGGCGATGTTCACGGCGCGTTAAAAAAGCCAAAACTAGCCAAAACATTTTTCGATAGCGCGCTTAAACTAAAACCGGGTGAGGTACATATGCTTTCACGTATCGAAGAATTGCTTATTCCCTAAAATTGGGTATTCGAAGCACACAGATTGATTAGAAGAAAGAAAATTGGTGTAATTACGCTTTATTCTCCTAGATAGTATGTACGCAGTGCACCCAAAAGCGGTTAACAGCCACCATTCAAATGACTTAGATTTCAGCGAATTTCCTATGCAGAATATGAAAATACCGATATATTTAGAGCTCAACTGATTATCCTGATTTTAAAAATAGGTGACCTGTGAAGCTTGATTCAAAACCAGTTTTGAATTTTAACTTAAATCAATGGTTAGTTAAGACCGAAGAGCTGGAGCTGTTACTGGATAACGGTGAATGTCACAGGATTGAACCAAGGGCTATGCAAGTTCTGGTATATCTCGCTCTAAATAAGGAACGTGTAGTACCAAAATCAGAGCTTTTAGAAAAGATTTGGAAAGGTTCAAATGTCGTTGATGAAGCGCTTCAGCGGTGTGTTTCCCAACTACGTGTTGCGTTGAGCGATGATCACCGTAACCCCGCGATCATAAAAACAATACCCAAAAATGGCTATAAACTTATTGCCGATGTGGAATTTATCAAACCGCGTCTGATATCATTTATCAAATTTCGTTGGATAGCTAGCATCATTGTTTTACTAATAATTTCCCTTTTTTGGTTTGTTAACAATTGGCCCCCTGAAAAAAACAAATTATTAAAAAACGATATACTTAAAAGCGATATCAAAAATAACCCCGAAGTGTTTTTAGAACTCGCTAGAGA
>CAZOBX010000167.1:4483-13135 GCA_964578045.1 uncultured Kangiella sp.
GATTATTACCATCGATATCGAAAACAAGATAATCTGGCCGCAATCAAAATTTACCGAAATATTATTAAATTTCATCCTGAGAATGGTCACGCATACGCGGGTCTTGCCGATGCACTTATTCAGACGTATACCAAATGGGATAGTAACGAACAAAGTCTTAAAAACGCGTTACAAGCTGCACGCTTTGCGATTAAATTTTCTCCAGACTTACCTGATGGTTACAAGGCAATGGGATCGCTATTTCATGCCACTAATGAAAATGCGCGAGCGATTGAATGGTATAAAAAAGCGATTGATAAAGATCCCGAATATTGGACAGCCAATTCTAACTTAGCAGAGCTGTATCGGGATTTAGGTTATTTAAAAACCTCATTAGTCTGGTTTGAAAAATCAACAACTGAGACACTTGACCCCGCGGGCACTGCGACAAAAATAGCAGGTGTCTATTTCATGTTAGCAGAATATGAAAAGGCTGAAGGCTGGTTTGATAAAGCCTTAAAAATTAACCCTGACAATCTGCAGGCTCTGATTGGCCTTGGTTGGGTTAAATTATATTCAGGCACACCAACATCGCTTAATTTTACTTGTTCAAATGACTCTTACCCTCATCAGGTTATGTATGAATGTTTTTATCTTCAGGGCATGACCGAGCTAATGGGAGGTGATTTGAAATCGACTTCCAGTCATTTTCAACAAGTTACTTCTTCAGATGATCTTGTATTAAAGACCTTGGCGGAGATTCGTATACTGCAAATCGAAATTAAAAACAATGGCATTGAAGTTGCGTGTTCTGGAGCCAATAGCTCCCTCTTAGCATTGCAGGATCGTTTTCAGAATAATACGGATAAAGATCCCAATGTTGTGTGGGCATTTGCACTACAAGAAGCTCTGTGTGGGAGAGATGATAAAGCCCTGGATCAATTGCAAAATGCCATTGCCCTGGGTTATACAAATTATCGTTGGGATATGATCGAACCGGGATTTGAAACTTTGCGACATAGCACACGTATGAAAACGCTGATTGAAACTACAAGAAAACAATTCGATAAAAAGGCCAGTCAGATTCTTCAAAGTCAGTAACTGTAATACCCATGGGGGTCACGTAGATTTTACAGTGTCTAAAAAGATTTTATCTTTTCGACAGGTTAATTGCCGCAAAGTCTTTAGAAAGATTGAGATGATCAATTCAGTTGAAGCGATAGGGCTGTATTTCTGAAAACACAAATACCGACATATCTCTTTAATTAATGATCGATTTAGAGGGCTTCTATAGCCGTCTTTTTTGCTCGCGAGCTCAAATATTTAATCAACATGAACTGGGTGAGAGCCCCAATCGCTAACAATATAATACCACTGCTCAACAGACTTGAAACCAGGTAGAGCATCCCCGATATGATTGCCGGAATCATGGCATATGGGATCTGTGTTTTAACATGGGCGATATGATCTGAGCCAGAAAATATTGATGACATTACCGTTGTATCGGATATCGGAGAGCAGTGATCGCCAAACACCGCACCCGAAAAAATCGCACCCAGCGCCACTGACACCATAGGCATATCCCCCATTTGATAGGCCAGTGGAACAGCAATCGGCGTCAAAATGGCCATAGTCCCCCAGGATGTTCCGGTGGCAAACGCGATAAACATACCAATACAAAAAACAAGCATTGGCAACAGAGTCGGAGTAAGCCAACCCTGGGTGATACTGACTACATATTCAGCGGTTCCCAGCGATTGGGTAACACCGGCGACAGACCAGGCTAAAATCATGGTCACAATTGCCGGAAGCATGGTTCTGAAACCCGATAACATGATGTCTTCACAGTCAGCCACACTAAACCTAACTTTCAGTGCCATCAGGATGCCCACCAAGGTCATTGCAAACGACGCCCAAACAAGGCCAAGACTGATGTCAGAGTGACCAATAATATCGATCAAGCTCTTCTCACCTGGCTCCATTCCTCCACCGGTAAACCACATACTCCAAGCGGCCACGGCGACCAATGCTCCAATGGGCAAAATAAAACTCCATATCGAAGCCAGCCCAGATTCAACCGGGTCGCCTAAATCGTTCTCCACATCCGATAGCGGAGAATCTCCCTTGGCGACCAGCTCACCGGTGGTCAAGGCTCGCTGTTCAGCGATGGCCATTGGCCCGAAATCACCTAAAAAAATAATCATCGGAACCGCCAGCAAGGACAAGATACAATAGAAATTCCACGGCACCGATTGTAAGAAAGCCAAGTAAGGGCTTTGGTCAACCAAGCTTAATGCGACAAATGCGACAGCAATCAGGGAGACCTGATAACCGATCCAATCCGAAATAGGTCCTAATGTCGAGACCGGTGCCGCTGTCGTGTCCAGAAGATAAGCCAGTTTCTCCCGCGATACCCGGTATTTCGCCATGATATTCCGAGTCGCATTGCCAACGATTGCCGCATTGACGTAGTCGTTAAAAAAGACCAGTAAGCCCAGTACCCAAGTGAATAGTTGCGCACTTCTTCGACCTTTTATAATGCCCGCCATTGACTGGATGATCGCGATGGAACCGCCTGTCTTGTGGATAAAAGCAGCGCCGGACCCGAGCAATGCGATAATCAACAAAAAGCGAATATGCCATTCATCTAGCATAGATGCCTTAATCCAGTTAAATGTTTCGACGACTGCGCCTATTGGCTCACCGCCAGTTTTGATTAAACCGCCGGCTAAAACCGCCGCAAACAGCGAAAAAAACACCCGTTTAGTGGTTAACGCAACCACCACAGCGATAAAGGGTGGTAGCAAAGATAAAATATCGCTCATAATCGTTCTCTGTTAGGCGTGGTTGATCGGACTTTACAGCCTTGGCTTTTATTGATCTTCGATGGTTAAGGCTTGCTTAAAAGTTATTTTTTAAGCACGCTTCGAAGTTCGTCAATCGCGCGGCTGATATCCGCCGCGCTGTTATATAGGTGCGGTGAAAAACGCAGGAAATTTGAACGTTTATGCACAATAACATCGCGCTCCTTTAGCTTTTTAACGATTTCCTGAGGATCAAAACCATCGATCAAACAAGTAACAATGGAGGTTCGTTCTGCCTGATCCGTTGGCGATACGACCTCTACATCCAGCCGTTTCAGACCATCAATAAGCCGATCAGCCAAGCTAATATTATGCTCGTAAATACGCTTGATACCGACATCAACCAGGTACTCAATGGAGTGTTCCAGACCTTTAATACAGCCAAACGCCATAGTGCTGGACTCAAACCGTTTAGCGGTATTGGCATACTCAAGCCGATCAGGACCCAGGTTCCACATGTCATTGTGGCTTCTAAATCCCACAAAACCAGGCTCCAACTCAGTTTGTAAGTGTGGCGCCAAGTACATAATCGCCGCACCAAATGGCCCGCACAACCACTTATAAGACCCACTGATGATGACATCGGCACCGCATTGCGGTGCATCGATAGGAATAGCTCCAGCACTCTGTGTCGCATCAACAATTAACAACGCTCCGTGTGCATGGGCAACGTCTGCCAATGCAGCCAAATCATAAAGCTGGCCACCGGTATATTCTGCGTGGGAAATGCAAACAACTGCGGTATCTTTATCGATATTACGGACAATTTCGTCAAATTTTGTGTAACCCTTGATGCCTTTGGCGAGGCGAATTTGACACCCTGTATGATGGGAAATACGTGTCCAGGGATAAATCGTGCTGGGAAAGACAATATCGGTGCTGACCACGTTCTCATGCGCTTGCGGCATGACTGCCCAGGCGACAGAAGCTAATAGTTCAGTACAGCTTGAGCCGCCCGCAATATCCTCTGGACGGCAGTGAAATAATCGCGCACCCTGAGCGCGCAAGCCGTCAAATGCGGTCGCCTCGGCATGATCATTAAAGTTATTACTGCCGTTCATGGCAACATCAGTTTGCCAATCCGTCACCGCTTTGGCAGCGCTCATGGGCATCAGTGCGACATTCGCTGCATTCATGTAAGCACATGATTGGGTGAGTGGAAAGTCTTCAGGGAGTATTATATTGTTCATCGTACACCTCTCAAATTCATGTAGAACTAACGCGCAAAGTAGCCCGTTTAATTCAAACTAAAACAATCAATTATTGGCAGTCAGATCTTGCTGCTCTGTTTTTCTCTGGCTTGCGGTATAAATGCCTCGACAGCTAAAAAAGAGCCAGAAAATCTCAATAACAAAAGCGGATAGATTAAAGTCTACCCACAAAGAAATTAGAACCATGCTGGCACCCAGTGCGTTGATGAGAGAGTATCGCATCGACTTGACACTCATTCGATCAAACTGAACCAGCGCATAAATTGTCACTATGGCAGCAACTCCGATCATTCCGATTACATCAAATAACATCGCGCGGCCTTTCAGTCAGGTAATAGCTTGGAAAAGTGGATAGGATCAATAGTGACCCATACGAGGTCTGATCATGTTGTGAAGAGAAAGAATAATGCATACATGCCTCCGTAAAACGCCATTTCTGAGCGGCGGAAGAGAAGCAGGTGGATAGAGAAAAAACTTCAACTCACGCCAAGATCAGCATGAACAATCAGAAAACAAATGGATAGCAGCAGGTCTTCTGATCAATCACACAGTGTCGGAAAGTTTGTGCGAAGCTCGGGGATTGAGCCGAAGACCAATAACATATAACTAACGGCAGAGAACCGCTGGCTTGAGTGTTTGTTATTATTGATCTGTTGAAGAGTCATAGTGTCAGGCTACAATATTTGATGAATTGCGTCAATATAATTTATTAAAGCAGAAAGAAGTAGGTTCAAATTAGGAGAAGTATAAATTAACTTATTACCAACTAAGCAATAGATAACGCAAAGTAAGACGCAGCATTAAAACCATGGAGGTCAAGCTGATTTTCCCCATGATTGTTTTTAGATTCTGGACTTAATAACTTAGCTATTTTCTATATTTTTCCTGACTTATGTAATGTGACAAGAAATCCACACTTTTCGAAATTAGAATGCCAAGTTGAAGAATCAATGCAGGCACCAAGGCTATTAGTTCAGCGACAATGAACCTATTCAAACATCAGCATGTCGTTCTTATGCTTGGATATTACAGTTTATTGCAGTGAATCTCGGTGAAAAACACAAAAAAATATATCAAGGTTTTCGCTCAAATTAATTCTTTAAAAATAATGAGATGAACATTTAATCGCATCTATTTAGTAAATATTTCAATAAAAATTTAATTAGTTATTCGCAGAAAATGATTGAGACTAGGATATACTGAATTTGTTTACTTTGCTTTGTCGCCCAGTAAAAAGTCAAAAATTGTCTTGTAAACAAATTCAATAGATTCTGCATAGATAAATAAGTTCACTCCACTTTCTATGCAAAAATCTATTTACATAGAAAGAGGAAGTAGAAAATGTTCATAATCAAAATATGTGCTCTGATATTTTTGATGATACCACAGATACTAATGGCGGAATCGGTAACAACCTATATTACTTTGGAAACAAAAAACAACAAAGGAATGTCGATCGATTGGTTTGGTAATTTATACGTCTCCAACTTGGGAAATCTTTACCACGGATCAGTCTTTGACGGTGTTAGTTTATACAAGATTGACTCCGATGGAAATGTAACTACAGTGTCAGATCAATTGAAAGGCCCCACAGCAACCCTAGTAGATTCCAATAATAGTGTTTATGTTAGGGAAAAAAATAGTGGCACAATATGGAAATTTTCAGAACAAGATGGCAAACAGCCTTTTGTTCAAGTGCCAGTAGGAGGATTTGATGGTTTATTGCTAGCAGGAAATGATGGTTTTTTTATCGATGAATTTGATCAGATATATGTAGGTTCAACATCCCAAGGTAAAATATTTCGAATTAGTAGCGATGGTATCCGTGAAGAATATGCTGCCAGCTCCCTATTTTCTCAAATATCAACCATAACCGGAGATGATCTTGGTAACCTTTATATTGGTCAATGGGATAGTCGGAATATTATAAAAGTCGACACTAATCAGCAGGTTTCTTTATTCGCTTCGCTGCCTGGGAACAGCCTTTCACTGTACGCTTCTTCTATCACCTGTGTTGATGGTATGTTGTATGCTACGAGCTATGGAGATAACAAAATATATCGTATAGAAACGAACGGAACAGTTCTACATTTTGCGGGTACTGGCGCTTTAAACTCAACAGACGGTACCAAATTAAACGCTAGCTTTTCTGGGCCAACAGGGTTAGTTGCAAGTCTTGATGGAAATACACTTTATGTCTCTGAGTTCGAGTCCAATAAAATCAGAGCGATAGATATTTATTTTAACGATCCTGTTCCTCCTGGCATCCCAGTACCGGTGGACAATAGTGGTGGAGGATCAATGGATTTAATATTTCTGTTTGTCATTTGTTCTCTTTTTCTTGTTCAACTGCTAAGAGCAAGACACTTGTACAGATAATTTCTTATACATTCACCTTTACAGATATATCAATCTTTATGAGTACTTTATTCAATTTATTATAAATAATACGTGAAACTGGTTTAACCAAACTGATTGTTTTGCTTGTTACAAATTTCCTCTTGTGGTGGTGGCACAAACCGCAGATATAAACAAACAGTCGCGCTATAGACAATCATATACAACAAAGGGATGATTGCTCTTTCAATGAAACCCAGTTTTCAAACGGGTTACCTTCGATGCCTGTTGTTGAACTATTACCTTAGGTCGTTAGTAAGCTCTAGATCTGATAGAAATAAAGGGTAGGAGTTACCTTCAAAGGCAACAGCAGTACCACCAAATAGCTCTTTACGGACAGACAAACGTCGCTGGAATCAGCCCCTATCATTTTAGAACAAGCAACATTGAATATTTTATCAATCTTAGAATTCATCCAGGGGTACCTCTCTCAGATCGACTGTGTGTCCTGTAAAGATCTCATGGAAAGGATTTATGGGCCTAATATAAGTTAGAAAATAATAAAAATAAGCTTAGAAATGGTAAAACCGCACTGACCCACAATATTGTGCTGTCATTTTTCCGCCATTGATAAAAATATAATCTCAAAAAATGTCCGATTTTACCCGAGTGTGCGTTTAATATAATAAGAGTTACCAAGAAATAACGACTAGTCTAGGTAAAATGTTTCATGGATAAGAACAACGAAAACACCGGTCCATCGGCTGATAAGACGGCTTCCGAAAATTTTGTTGTGTCAGCGCCAACAATTGAATTACCCAAAGGCGGTGGAGCCATTCAAGGCATGGGTGAAAAATTTGCGGCCAATTCGGTTACCGGCACAGGCTCGATGGATATACCGATCCCGATTACCCCCGGACGAGCTGGGTTTGGGCCGCAGTTATCCCTGTCTTACGATTCGGCTTCTGGTAACGGCCCATTTGGTTTTGGCTGGTCTGCCTCGCTGGCCAATATTACTCGAAAGACCCAAAAAGGCTTGCCACAATATTCAGACGATGATGTTTTTTTGCTATCAGGTATGGAAGATCTGGTGCCGCTACTGGACTCGGATGAGAAGCGGTATGTGGATACGAGTAGCGATCCACAGTACACCATTCACCGTTACCAACCTCGCATTGAAGGACTGTTTGCAATTATAGAGCGCTGGACACGTAATAGTGATGGTGATGTTTATTGGCGTTCAATTTCGAAAGAAAACCTGCTGAGTATATACGGGAAGGATCCTCGTTCACGCATCGCTGATCCCGACAATCCCAAGCATATTTTTAGTTGGTTAATAAGCGAGACACGAGACGACAAAGGTAATGCCATTCTGTATGAATATAAAGCGGACGATGGTCTCGGCGTTGATCTCACTCAAGCTCATGAACGCAATCGAGGCAATATTGGTGATGCCCGACGAAAAACTAACCGGTATCTCAAATCGATACGATACGGCAATCAAAGTTCTTTATTGGATGCCACAGGCCGACGCCCGCGATTACTGACTCAAACACAGATTGACAATATAAACTGGATGTTTGAGGTAGTGTTTGATTATGGCGAACATATTACCCAATCACCCACGCCAGAAGATACAGCTCCATGGCATTTCCGCAAAGATCCTTTCTCGGTTTATCGAGCCGGTTTTGAAGTTCGTACGACGCGTTTGTGTCGTAGAGTATTGATGTTTCATCATTTTGCTGATGAACAAAACATTGGCAACAATTGTCTGGTGAGTTCTACCGAATTTAGCTATTTTCACGATCAGTCGCCCGGTAGCGCTCAATCCGATAGCTATAGCCAGATATACGCATTTTTACAAGCTGTCACCCAAACCCGTTTTCGTCGTAACGATCAGGGTTATGAGCAACGAAGTTTACCGCCGGTAGAATTTGAATACAGTCAACCTCAGGTGCAAGATACCGTTGAAGTATTGGATGCAGAGGACCTTGAAAATCTACCAATCGGACTTGATGGAACTTTGTATCAATGGATAGATCTGCATGGCGAAGGTATTCCCGGTATTTTCACCGAACAAGGTAACGGCTGGTTTTATAAACGCAACCTCAGTCCTATCAGCGAAAAGCCGGTTGAATTTGCGCCACTCGAAAAGCTTGTCACTAAGCCGAATCTATTATTATCGGCGGGCGCACAGTTGATCGACCTAGCGGGCGACGGTCAACCGGATGTGGTGACGCTTGATGCGCCTATCCCAGGTG
>CAZOBX010000168.1:0-13096 GCA_964578045.1 uncultured Kangiella sp.
GATTTGATAGTTCGTTTTTAATACCTTTTTATAAATTAATCTCATAATGCTATTTGTTTGCAGGAATTAATTTGCCACCAACAAGGAAAATTACTGCCGAACCCTGTAATTTGTCAGAAATGAAACGGTGATAATAAGTACTATTAACTTAACGGAACTTTACAAATCTTTACTAACTTAGGTGTAAATTTGAAGGTGCTTTTTACATACAAATTCAAACTGTTCTAAATATTGACAGTTATTAGTCGACGAACAATTGATAACCTTTTCCTACGATGGTCAAAATTCTGGAACGACCATTTGGTAGTGGTTCAAGTTTTCGACGAATATTACTGATATGAACGTCAATGCTGCGATCGAAGCGTTCCAGCTGACGACCGAGAACCTGGCGTGAAAGCTTGTCTTTAGTGACAAGGTGTCCAGCATTTTGAGCGAGTAATTTTAACAAATTAAACTCGGCGGTTGTTAAATTTATATATGCTCCGTCATATTCGGCTCTCTGTTGTGAAGACCAGATCAAGAGCTTACCTACTGAGAAAGAGGAACTAATAGCCACTGATGAAGAACTATCAGTTCCATTAACACGTCTTAAAATTACATCTATTCGTGCTGATATTTCGCGAGGTGAACAAGATTTTGAAACATAATCATCTGCCCCAATTTCTAAACCAGTGATTCGGTCTGTTTCATAATTATTTTCAGAAACCATGATTACAGGGATCATACTGGTAATTCGGATCATACTTAACACTTGAATGCCGCTAATCGTTGGAAGTACTAATTCGAGTATTATAATATCGTATTTTCCAGATAATGCTTTTTTTATTCCTAACTCTCCATTATGCACATAGTCTACATCAAAGCCTTTCTGTACTAAATGTACTTGAAATTGATCAAGCCATTGTTTGTCGTCATTGATCAACAAAATGCGTTTTCTACTCAAAGTAGAGATTAATGGATTATTTTCAGAAGCTACGATCATATTTTTGTGAGTCGTTGTTAAAAGTCATAGTGAATCCCCAAGGAAATGGGCTACCTTCCTCTTTATTGATAGTATTAGTGTCATTTAAACGAGTATGCGTACTATTTCCCATCAGACGTACTCGTTCATTTCGGCACTAGTTCTAAACCCACTACTAATAGTCTCTTTGCAATATTTAAGAATTCCTATCGTTAGATCTTACAACCACCTGAGTTAACGAAAGGTTATTACACTGATGTTTCAATTGTTTCTTCAGGTTTTTTCAGCTAATTTTTGGCGCAAATAGTGTGCTTTTGATAGTGCGGTTACTCCGCAGACAAGCGTGTTCAGTACAGTTAACTCCAAACTGGAAACAGGTTCCATTGAAAATATTAAAGAAACGACAGTGGTAATAAAAAGATAAGTCATATGACGAATAAATATCGGTTCTGTGCGATATCCTAACATTGGAAAGACAGCAGGCAGGCCACTGAAATTTTAAAGTTTGGTAATCTCAAATTATTAATTCTATATTAACCTTTTGATAACCTTTGAAAGAGTAGTTTAAAAATCCACTCTAATTTTGCTAAAAGTGTTGAGCTGAAAAAACACTACTAATACTCAAGGTAAATCAAGCGGGTTCATAGATTACAAAATGAAATCCAGTGACGAGAATGAGCTCTTTAGTTATATTGAAGCCGCCCTGCTAACCCGATGGAAATGTTTAATCATTTTTTATCTTATTGGTGGAAAAAAAAGATTTTCAGAATTCCGCCAATTAATTCCTAAGATTTCAAAAAGTGTATTAGCATCGACTTTGCGTGAGCTTGAAAAATATAAAATATTAACGCGAAAGGTATATGCCGAAGTTCCGCCACGCGTTGAATATTCACTAACAGAAAAAGGTAAAGCACTAGAAAAACTAATCCTTTTGATGAAAGAAATAGATTCAAAATGGACTGAATAAGCACAAATCGTTAGACGCACTTCCTACAAACTGAGACAAACTTTCAGCCTGAAAATTCACCGATTCAGTAACCTACCCTTAACCATCCGCACAATATAATACTAAGCAAATCACTTCAGTTAATTAGCAGCCGGAACATGCATAAAACACTCATTTTAATCTTGCTATTTCCGATTTTTCTGTCAGCATGTAGTACCCAACAAACTCTGTGGCGCCAGCAATTAGACGAAAATTCACTCCCCAAAAACTGGCAACAGGTTTCACAGAGCGAGCAAGCTCAATCCATTTCCTATCTATTAGATCTGGTCAATATCCCGCAACTTGATATCTTGGTTGAAAAGGCGTTGATTAATAGCCCCAGCATAAATCGAACTTTGATTACCCTCAAGTCTGCTAGAATATCGCTTGATCGAACAGAAGGAGATCAACTGCCCTCGGTTTCGCTAAGCAATAACGCGCAGAAAAGAGAGGAAAATACAGGGGGAAGCAGCAAAAGTTATAGCTCCAAAGTTAGCGTGAGCTGGGAAGTAGATTTATGGTCAAGACTATCCGATAAAACAAAAGCCGCTAGTTTTGATAAAGCAGTCAATGAGCAAGATTATCAGGCGGCAAGAGACAGCCTTGCGGGTCAGGTAATCAAATCCTATCTTAATTTGATTGCAACGGCGCAACGAGTTCAAGTGCAGCAGCTTCGTGTTAAGTCACTACTAAATAATCAAAACATCATTAAACAACGGTATCGTTCAGGACTCAGTTCTCTAGATGATCTTGAAACCATCAGATCTAGTTACGCTAACGAAATGGCAAACCTGGTCCAACTGGAAGAAAGCCAGATCCAGGATAAACGAACACTGGCAGTATTAGTTGGCGATCAAGCGGCTCTTTCGTCACCAAGTGTGTTATTTTCGCTTGTGGCTCAGTTGCCCGAAGTGATACTTCCGCTTGCAGAAATACCTATTAAAACTATCCAAAGACGCCCTGACATTAGTGCCGCGTTGTTGCGTATTGAAGCTGAAGACGCTCGCACCAGCGCGACTTATAAGGATATGCTGCCAAGTTTTTCACTTAGCGGAGACCTGGAAGCATCAGATGTAAGTGCCAGTGCCATGTTACTAAAAGATCCGCTGTGGAGCTTGTTGGGTAGCTTGACATCAACTTTATATAATGGTGGCAAGCTGAAAGCGAACGCTAAATTGCAAGAGTTAACCGCAGAAAGTGCCTACTGGTCCTATCGTGACGCCTTGCTTAATGCTGTACAGGAAGTCGAAAATGCGCTCGGTAGTGAAAGTTCATTGCTAAAACAACAAACTTATCATAGTCAAGCATTAGAAAGTTCCAAAATTTCCGAGAATAATTATCAATCCCGTTACCGCCAGGGCTTAGTCGATATTTTAGAATTATTACAAGCACAGAGAAGCCGTTTTGATACGGAGAATAATCTAATTCAAACGCAGGTCAAACTATTGAATAATCGCATTGATTTAGGTCTGGCATTAGGCTTGGGAGTAAAATAGTGAGAAACAAAAAAATGTCTGAAACGAAAATGTCAAACGCTCAAAAAACTGACCAAAATAAATGGTTGAGCCCGAAACAAAAACGCATCGCCATTACTATCGCTACTTTATTTAGTATACCTGCATCAATTTTAGTCATGCTTGGCTCTCCATCTATCGATCCCCCTGCAACAGCTCAACCTGCCGCCGCTCCCATGGTTGGTGTTGTAGAAGTCGTTCCTTCGTCTTATCAGGCGCAAGTTAAAGGCTACGGTGAGGTTCGAGCAACTTTTGATGTGCAATTGGCTGCTGAAGTCAGTGGGCGTGTCATTCAACTGGAGCAAGGCTTTGCCTCCGGCCAGATAGTTAAAGCCGGAGAGCTACTATTAAAACTGGAGAATAGTGGTTATCAGCAGGCCTATCTGGCGGCGCAAAAATCGCTAACAGAGTCTGAAATCACCTTATTGCAAGAACAGCGTACCAGAGAGCAGGCACTTGATGAATGGCAGCGTTCGGGACTTAAAGGAAAACCAGATTCACCTTTGGTGCTTAATGAGCCACAGGTAAAGGCTGCTACTCTGGACGTCAAGCAAAATAAAGCGGCCGTTTTAAAAGCAAAGCGTGATTTGGATAATACTCAAATTACAGCGCCATTTGACGGCCTGGTAATAACCCGGAAGGTGTCGCCTGGCAGTTATTTGCAAACAGGCAATGAGATCGGCACTTTATATAGTGCTAATGAGGTTGAGATTCGGATCTTGTTGTCCAGTCACCAGTGGCAGTTACTGCCAAGTGAAGAAAAATTGACAGATGATAACTCAACTATTCAAATCACTATTTTTGATAGTCAAAATCCTGATCGCTTCTGGAAGGGAAGGGTATTGCGAGTCGAAAAACATATTGAATCTGAAACTCGCCAACGCGCTTTAATTTTGAGTGTTAAAGATCCTTTGCAAAAAGGACTGTTGGCGGGCACTTTTGTTCAGGCAAGTATCAGTGGCAAAAAATTAAACAATGTTTTGAGCCTACCTGCATCAGCACTATCTCAGCAGGGTGAGATCTGGTACGTCGACCAGCAAAATCTATTACAACGATTTAAGGCTGATCCGCTGTTTGATGCTCAAGGAAAAACTATTATTGAGGCACCGGCAAACCTGAGTAATTTAAGAATTCTGATTCGCCCGCTCGCATCCTACAAACCTGGAATGAAGGTTGAAGCAAAACAGGAGCAATCCTTATGAGCAAAGAATCAAGACAACTTACATCCGATTCTAGTGGTATTCTCGCCTGGTTCGCACTTAACCCGGTAGCGGCAAACCTGTTATTGATTCTTGTTCTAGCATTAGGCTTAATGCAATTAGGTCTACTTAGAAAAGAAAGCTTTCCATCAATCGAGCCAAATATAGTCACCGTATCAATCAATTATGATAGCGGCTCCGCCAAGCAGGCTGAAGAAGGTCTGGCATTGAAAGTTGAACAGGCACTTGAAAGTGTCCCTGGAATCAAAAAGATAACCAGCCAGTCAAATAGTGGCGGCACCATAGTCACAGTGGTAAAAACAAGTAGCACAGAGCTGAACACTTTGTTGACAGACGTAAAAAAGGAAGTCGATGCTATTTCCCGTTTACCAGGTGATGCTGACAATCCAGTGATCACTTCACAACGGAGGCAGGCACATGCTTTAATGATCAGCTTGTACGGCGACACCGATCGCCGTACCTTACAGCAGTTACAAGAATCGCTAAAACAAGCTCTGCTAAATCAGAGCGCGATTCATGATGTGATTGCTTCGGGTAGTCGTTCTCCTTTGGTCTCAATTGAGTTTGACGAGGCCAAACTACAGTCCTATGGGTTAAGTTTTAGCGATGTTACTAATGTATTAAATAACGAATCGCTCAATGCGGTTGCTGGTGAACTTAGAGGACAAAATCGGACTCTGTCGATTAAAGCGGCGTCACAAGCATACCGCTACCAGGATTACGCACAACTGCCTTTAATAAATGGTGAAGACGGCAATCAGATCTTATTGGGTGATGTTGCCAACATTCGCGATGGATTTGAAGACAGCAGCGTTATGATGCGCTTTCAGGGGCAACCGGCGGTGTCTCTGCAATTGGTAATGGACGAATACAGTGATATCACCAAGGTAGTATCGCAGGCCAAAAGCCTGATCAACCAATGGAAAATTAAAGGCCATATACCTGAAAATGTTAAGATCGATGCCTGGTATGACAATAGTGAGTTTATTAAGGATCGGCTAAACCTGATGAGTAACAATGCGTTTCAGGGCATTATTCTGGTCGCATTATTGTTAGCTATTTTCCTTAATCTGAGAGTGGCTTTCTGGGTCGCTGCAGGACTACCTTTTTGCTTTATCGGCACTTTTTTCTTTATGGGTGACAGTTTTTTAGGCCTTAGTATTAACGAGCTAACCACCTTTGGTTTTATCATGGCGTTGGGAATTGTGGTAGATGATGCGGTTGTGATTGGCGAAAGCATTTACACTATTAAAGATCGGGAGGGCGATACCATTGAAAGCACAATCAAGGGAACCAAACGAGTTGCGGTTCCTGCTATTTTTGGCGTATTAACAACTGTCGCTGTATTTTTTCCGATCTCTCAAGTTGAAGGCATGTTAGGTAAAGTTTTTGCCCAGTTTTCTTCTATCGTAGTGGTTTGCCTTTTATTATCACTGATAGAGTCAAAACTAATTTTACCGGCTCATTTAGCCCATGTAAAAACCAAACATGAAGGCGCAACCAATGTCTTTAGTCGTTTTTGGCAAAGTGTTCAGAACTATGCCGATAATGGTTTAAATCATTTTAACCTGAAAATATATAAACCAATTTTACAAGTTGTCCTTGCCTACCGCTATGCTGTTCTTCTCGGTTTTATTAGTTTTGTTATTCTGTCTTACGGACTAGTTACCAATGGAAAAGTACGTAGTGTGTTTTTCCCCGAAATCGCTGGGGAAGTAGTCTCTGTGAGTTTTGCCACTGAAGATGACGCTGGTTTTGGTTTAACCAAAACTCATATTCAAACGTTGGAAAAAGCTTTAAGCCTGGCCGATGAAAAAATTCAACAGCAGCGCGGGTTACAACAATCGGTGGTGCAATCAGTTTTAGTATCGATTGATAGCGACAATAGTGGCTCGATGAAAGTTGAGTTGAGTAAAGAGTCTAAAGTGACACTGTTTGAGATGGAAAAGGCCTGGCGAGAGTTAATCCCTCCAATGGAAGCAGTGAAAAAACTTGCCTTTAATACCGGCGGTTTTGGTATTGACGATTTACGCTTTGAATTATTAGGTGATAATGCCGAACAATTGGATCTCGCAGCCGAAAAATTGTTTAGCCTGCTTGAAGGCATATCAGGGGTAAAAAATCTGGATTCAAGCAAAAGTGCTGGTCAACCACAGATCCGCTTAAGGTTAACTCCCGAAGGCCGAGCAAGAGGTTTTAGTTCGTCGGAGCTTGCTAAACAGGTACTACAAAATTTTGGCGGCGAAAGAGTACAACGTTATCAGCGTAACTTTGATGAGGTTGAAGTGAAAATACGTTACCCGCAAGCCGACCGTCAAACCATTGCCGCACTTCAACAAAGCCGGATCCGCAGTCCCGAAGGAAAGGTTATCCCTTTAACAAACGTTGCCATTATTGAGTTGGGATTTGAGAAAAAGAGTATTAAACGTTTAAATAAAAAAACCGCACTTACCATCTCGGCATCGGTTGATAAAAAGATCACATCCCCGAGTGAGATCATCGCTAAACTACAGTCCAACGGGATCCCCGAGATCGAGCAGACCTATCACGGGGTAGTCATAAACTTTGGTGGTCAAGCAGAGCAGCAGATGGAAACAGTAGGATCTATGATACGTATGTTTTTTGTGGCGCTTATGATGATATACATGTTGTTGGCGATACCATTAAAATCCTATCTACAACCTCTGCTAATTATGATGGTTATCCCCTTTGGGATCGTGGGAGCCATTTGGGGTCATTTGTTTTCAGGCCTGTCCATCAGCATTTTATCACTGTTTGGAATGATGGCTTTAAGTGGCGTAGTGATAAATGATAGTCTGCTGTTAGTCAGCTTTTTTAACAAGAAAAAACAGCAGGGATTGACCACTACTGAAGCATTAACGGATGCCTGCTCAAGTCGGTTAAGAGCAATATTTTTAACCTCAATTACAACCTTTGCAGGGTTAATACCAATATTAAGTGAGACTTCTAATCAATCTGAATTTTTGAAACCGGCCGCAGCTTCCATGGCTTATGGAATATTATTTGCTACACTGATTACATTGGTGTTAATTCCAGTATTGCTTAAAGTGACGGATGACTTTAAAAACTGGATCAACCCCACTGATGAAGTCAACTCTAAAACGGGAGACATTGATGAAACGCAACCTGTTACTAGTTGAAGACGACCTCGACCTTGCCACTACAATTATTGATTATCTCGAATTGGAAGATATGCTCTGTGACCATGCCTCTAACGGCGCGGCTGGTTTAGCGCTGATAAAAGAGCATGAGTATGATGTAATTATTCTTGATATTAATATGCCGCGTATCGACGGATTGACGGTTTGCAAAACCATGCGCGAGCTGGGTAATCACACCCCGGTGATTATGTTAACCGCTCGGGATACCCTGGATGATAAACTGTTGGGATTTAGCGCCGGCAGTGATGATTATCTGGTTAAACCTTTTGAAATGCTGGAACTGGTCGCCAGAATTCAGGTTTTGTGTAACCGGCGTAGCGGACAAACCAACAAAGTATCACTACATGACCTTGAAGTGGATTTTAGTTTGAAAATTGCCCAGCGAAACCAACGCCAGTTACAGTTAACTCCAACTGGTTGGATCTTGCTGGAGCTGTTAATCCAGAAGTCGCCCCAGGTGGTCTCACGTAAACAACTGTCTCATGCAATCTGGGGAGATGAACAGCCCGATAGTAATAGTTTGAAAGTTCATCTGTTTAAGTTAAGACAACAAGTGAATGGTAAACAAGAGCAAAAGTTGCTTCACACCATAAAAGGACAAGGTGTCGTATTCCGTTAGAACCAAGTTTCACTAAGACAACATTTTTCAACCTTATTTAAGAGTCAGAGATATGTCCAAAAGACGATCATTACGCCGCTATGTTATGACGGTTCACGCTATTCTTGCCCTGGTCGTGGTACTTGGTTACAGCGGGCTGATGAACTGGTATTTTATGCGTGGCATGGATGAATCTAATTATATGAATATGCAGCTTGAAGCTGAGTTGTATATAGATGCTTATGAACGTGGAGAAAAACTGCAGTTGCCTCAGTCAAGCTTTTCGAGTGGGTATTTAGGCTGGCAGCAAGTACCTGTGGAATTAAAAGCGCTCTTTCCAGAATTAAAACAGGTTAATCAGCTAGCATTGAACAGGACGCTTTTACGCCAACCAGGTTCATTTATTACACCGCCAGAACAGATCATTTTTATGCTGGCTCAACCGCTAAAAGATGGAACGCTTCTCTATCTGAGTCGCCGATTAAAAATAAAACAATTTAACTCTAACATTAAAACCAGAATAAAAAGAACCTTTGAGTTGACCTGGCCATTAGCTTTAGGTTTTCTGTTACTAATACTGGGTTCCGTTCATCTGATCTTGAAGCGTATAACTACGCCACTTAAAAAACTGGGTGACTGGTCTGATAGATTAACTCTCGATTGTATCGACAAGAGCGCCCCTGATTTTATTTTTGAGGAACTTGATCGGATAGCCGCTCAGCAACAGGCAGCGTTCAAAAGAATAGGCCGCATACTGGAAAAGGAACATGATTTCCTGCGTCATGCCAGTCATGAATTACGCACTCCGATTGCTGTAGCTAAAAGTAATGCCGAACTACTCGAAAGATTAGTCGATTCTCCTAAAGCAAGCGCTTCTATCAGGCGGATCAAACGAGCAACATTAAATATGCAGCATATGACTGAAACGCTTTTATGGCTAAGCCGGGAAGATGACGAAACTTTGGATACTGTAGAGGTTGACATAGAAAAAATCATCCAGCAGATAGTAAATGACAACCAATACTTATTACAAAGCAAACCGGTTCAAGTCCAAATGAATTTAGAAAAACAGACTCTCTCTCTGGCTGAAACACCTTGTAGACTGGTGTTAAATAACCTTATTCGTAACGCCTTTCAATACACTGCAGAAGGAGAAGTTGTTATTACATTTAAAGATGCTGAAATCTGCATTAAAAATATTAATCACATTAACTATGAGGTTGACCATAGTGAGGCCGATTACGGTTATGGCCTGGGGCTTCGTCTGGTAGAAAGGATTGTACAAAAAATGAGTTGGCAGTATAAAAATGTAAAAGTAAATGGTGGTCGTAGTACCCTATTAAAGCTAAACTGATCTATAGATTTTATTGTCGTTAATTATATTAATACATTTTCTTTCGCCCATTAGCCAGCGGGGTTGTATCAACGCGCACTGGCTTTATGGAAAGGACTCTTAGACAAATCTATCGCGATTATGAGAAATCATCCAGTCTTGTTCATGTCCGAGAGGAACAATGCCGTAGGGGTTTATAGCCAGGTGGCTGGCATAATAATGACGCTTGATATGGTCCATATTGACGGTTTCAGCAACACCCGGCATTTGGTATAGCTCTAGTGCAAACATGTTGTGATGGTAAGTTAATCACATTATCTGACTATTTACTGACATTACTGCAAATAACAATCGATCTATGGTTTAGAAATTAAAACATCTTAATTATACGAATTGCCTCTAGCGAGAATTTTCTGAGCTAATAAGTATCAACAGCACAAGAATAATTCCCATTGCTATCAAGCTGTGGGGCAAAAATGGGCAGGCTAAAATTATCAGAGCGCAAACTGGTAGTTGAAGTTGGATTTTCTGCCTAGATTGCATCGGAAAAGTGTGGATAGACCATAGGGATAATAGAAATGCCGCTAAAGGAGCAGCCACAGTCATGCTCGCCACTTTCAGTTCTAGTTGAGTCAACCCGATTAATTGGTCAGTGACAACCGCCATGCCAACACCGATTATTGTCGTGGATGCAAAAACCATTATATGACCGTAACCCCAAATAAATGACACACCACTTTCTTGTTTGGCATAATTGTCTGATCGTTCAAAATAGAGCCACCATAGACAAAAAGTAATCAACAGGCCGCCAATACAAGTCAACAGAAGATCATAGGAAAAATTCTCGGCCAAGCTCCGAAAGCTATTGGCGTTAGCCAGTAAACATTCACCTAAAACAATAATAGTTAGCAATCCATATCGCTCAACCATGTGATGATGGTGGGTTGTTTCGATCTTCCACTTTGCTGCAAAGTAAGGCACCAACACTTCGCACGCAGCCATAAAAATGAAACTTATTAATTGAAGATTTTTCGGAATATGGACAACTTGAAAGTACCAACCGATTTGGCAAATTAATAGTCCTAACGCTGTCACCATACAAAAGGTTCGTTCTTTGTGTAAATTTAATCCTGCCCGAACGTAAAGGCTGATCAATGACACTCTCATGATAAAAAAACCTAACAAACCCACTGAGAAATCCAAATCGACGAAGATCCTTGGAATACCTGCTGCAAAAACCAATGCACCACAAATTTGCACAAATACCGCTATCCATGCCCACCAAAGCGCAAAGAAAACTAAACTAAAGGTAATTAGCCCACTGCCAATATGATTTTCGATAAACGCATGATGTAGAGCAACTGCTGCTGAGGCAATCGCAATAACGATTGCCAAGTCGAAAAATAACTCCAACATAGTTGACGCACGATGTTCTTCATTCTGATCTCTGGTCACCATCGGGTAGCGATTTCTAAATAAATTGTTGAGTTGCTTCAATATCATTGATTAACCCTGAAATGTTGTAAATAATGTAACGAAAGTGTTTTTTGAATTGGCAATTTTTAATTCAACTAGCTCAAAGTATATTGGAAGTATTTTTAACCAACTACACTCCAGATAATGTGTGGCCCTCCGTCACTGATTAGTGCCAAATACTCGATTCAATAAACGATTTATCACCCTGCCGCCAATCATGAGCATATTCAATAGTTATGATATTTATTGATTTTGCGCTAAATTCATAGCTGATTACTGTTAGAAAACTGATTGAAGTATCTGACCATTCGGTGGCATGGACAAAGTCTGTTAACATCGTGTTAGTAATGCTAAATAAGCATTTCAAACCTGTGAACAGTTATCAATAGTGCAAGAAAGTAAAACTTTTATGCTTTCGACCTCTCCCTAGCCCTCCCCTTCCAAGGAGAGGGGACTTAGCCCCCTCTCTCCGGGAGAGGGTTCCCTCATGGGACCTACTTTTGGTGGGGAGAGGGATTTTTCTAAATGCACATTAATTAGGAACAGCTATTTATTTTAAATAAACCAACGATCTTCGTCCATATCATAAGTAGCGCGTGACGTTTCATTTATTGCTCCATAAATTTAGCAATATCTAAAACGGTTTACTCAAAATTCCTGCGTGGCCATTTTCAACCCGAGCAGGAATTTGGTTAAACCAGCAATTACTTTTTCTTTAAATCTTTGTAAGCCGCCGGAACGTTTAAACTTGGATGAACCCAACCAAACAGTGCGTATCCGCTAAACTCAGACATAGTCACCTTAGCAACGGTTTGTTCCAAAGTAAGACCTTGATCAATTGCATCTTGTACTTCTTTTTTTACCGTTGCGAGATAGTCGATATGCCATTTGATATCTTGTTTTCTCATTGCCGTACCATGACCGGGGATAATTTTGGCGTCAGCTGGCAAGAAATCATAAACTTTGTTAAGTGTTGCTAAAGTTTCCAGTAAATGTCCGTCGAGTAACCAAGGTAGCGATGGTTTAACTGTGATGATTGGATTTCCCGTCCATAGTGTTTTTGACTGGGGTTCCCATACAAATAAATCGCCACCGGTTTGGGCGAATCCAAAATCGATTATTTGGACTATTTTGCCACCCAGATCGATGCTCAATTTACCGCCTTCAGGGATTAAAGTGTGTCCGGTAGTGGGAACTATTTGCTCGATACCTCTGCCGCTGCCAAAATTTTGTATCATAAACTCAGTGTCAGCTTTGAAATGTTGGTCGATATAGGCTTTGGCATTAACATGCTGAATAATGTTTGTCTGTGCAGAAAGGTACATGTTGCCGTACGCATGGTCACCGTGAAAACTGGTGTTAATTGCGTGTCGTATAGGTTTGTTGGTGACGTTACGCACCAATTTTTGCACTTGTTTATGCAGTCGTTCATTGAGCATGGTGTCGATAAGCAAAACGTCGTTATTGCCAACAATAAAACCACCACTGGTGGCATTCGGTATGCCTTTGGGCTCGTTCGATTTGGCATCATTTGGGTAATAGGCATAAACACCGTCCGCTAATTTCTCGGATACAAGAACAACTTTATTGGCGTCCCACACGGGCTCGGCCGCAGAGGCGGTACCTAAGGACAATAAAACACATGCAGGTATAAACAAAACGCGCTTTAATTTTTGTATCGTTTTCATAAGAGTTTCCTTTGGCTGGGAAGTAAATTTAATAATTGCCCCGGTTCAGCAGACAAACCGAAGTATCTCTTCATTGGATTTCAAGCATTGATGCTTCAGAGTTTTCTAATCTCCGAATGATAGTACTGATATTCATTAA
>CAZOBX010000169.1:0-353 GCA_964578045.1 uncultured Kangiella sp.
GGGGGGAGGGTTTTCCAGCCTATTGCGTAAGCAGTGATAGGCTCCACACTCGAATACAATAACTGTTTGCTTTGAAAATTCATAATATCAGTCACCGCATAATTGCGGGCATTTTTGACATTGTAAAGATCCGCCGCACCAAACACATGCATCATTTCATGGGCTTGTGCATAATGCATTTTATCCCATCGATTTCGTTTCACTTTTTCCATCAACATCACATATTCATTTCGACATTGGGAAATCATTCGTGTCTCGTACTTGCCATTTTTGAACACCTTTTGTTTGTGGGTGTAACCGCAACGACGAGCAAAGGATCGTTGGTCCAGATTGGTATGCAAATAGACCACACC
>CAZOBX010000169.1:363-12881 GCA_964578045.1 uncultured Kangiella sp.
CCTTGATCCGCACCGACTTTTTGCATTTGCTTGTCAATAAAATCACCGATGTTTTTTTCACCCAGATTTCGTGCCACAGAAATCACAAATTGTTCGATTTCAGCATTAGAACTGGCAAATGAAACCCCTTTAGGTTTTTTGAGATTCGGGTTTCTTCTGGCTACAAAGACTTTGTTAATAAACTCAATATCCTCTACATGATAATCAGCCGCTCTTTGCTTTTGCCATTGCTGCACAGAGCTCAACGTTTGCTGTGCTCTTAATTTGGTTTTATTACTCCAACGTGTGTTAATTCCCTCATCGACAAAAACATAAACCACTAGTACTTTTCCTCGAAATACCTTGGCAGGACCGGAGTATTTAGTGGCAATGTAGTCGTCGTTCAAACCTCTTTCAGATTCAACCTTGGTTAGATATTTTCTTAGTTCTTTGATCCGGTTGGCTATATTTCGGTCGTAAACAAGCGATTGAGCCGCTTTGAAATTTTCAATAGCATCAACAACATGCCAGCGAGACTGATGGATATTAGCGGCTATAATATTGAGTTGTTGCAAGATTCCTTTGTCATCAACGCCTTTTTGTTCCGCTAAATGCAACGCTATTGCAATAGCTATTAATTTCTTGCTTTCATCGCTTTCGTCAATGGCTTTTTGATAGGCTTCATAAAAATCTGGGGAAGATTGACGAAGTTCATCTTTTTCTACTGATTCAAATTCAAAGTCAGATATTTGGGTAGGACCTTTGTCCTCGCCGGACTGGAACAGCAACATAAAGCACAGAAATGCAAATATCCAGAAAAGTTTTGAGAGCAGCTTTGATGACATAGAGGTGGCGAGTTAATATTGTTGGGGGATTAGTTTATCCTAAACCAACTTCCCCAAACAAGCCCTCACTACCTCAATAACAATAACGGCCGATTGGTCGCCGCCAACATCTTAGCGGTAAAACTACCCAATAAAAAATCCCGAAAACGGTTGTGACTAAAAGCGCCCATCAAGGTCAAATCAATATCGTTTTCCAATTGATAATTGGCTAGCACTTCTTCTACTGGGCCATCCAGTTGCACACCGCTTACCTCAACACCCGCTTGCTGTAATACGTTGACCGCGTCATTCAATAATGCTTCACCGTTAGAACCGACATGCACAATATGGCAGGGAATATTTTTAAATAATTGACTGGAAGCCACCATTTGCAGTGCTTTTTTGCAAGCGACGCTTCCATCATATGCCAACATTGCATTTTTAGGTTGGGTATACGCTTTGTTAACCACTAAGATCGGTTTATGCATCAAGCGGATCACCGACTCTAACTGATGACCAATACCTTTATTTTGTTCTTCATGTTGCTTGCCGCGGATGCCGATCACCATCACTCGGATATCGTCTTCCAACTCCACTAAAGATTCGGCCAAACTACCGTGATGCTGGTAAGTTTCAACGGTTTCAATACCCTTTTCTACCACTCGCTCCTTAGCCGCGTTAAGCATCAATTGACCCTTTTTGATCAACAGGCTGGCTCGGCTTTGTTCAACTTCAGTTAATTCTTCGAGCAGATCTTGCTGACTGCCAAGACCTATCGCGCCAGTGTAATCAGAAACCGCCGCATTATGATTTTGTTCAATGGTATGAACCAGTTTCAACGGTCTATTGATCCTTGATGAAATCCAGCTGGCATAATCACAAACTGACTTGCTGACCGATGACCCGTCAATACAGGCTAAAACGACCCGTCCCGTAAATAGAGTGTTATTGTCTACTTTGTTATTATTTGACATTAGTGGCCTCAAAGGGTCTGTTGTTCATTCATAACTCACCACTGCCGATGTGCTTTTTTTAGCTAACAAGACAGATGGAGTGCTGTGTAGTCATTCTACATGAACGACTGATAACGATGTTAGATAAAAAAAGCACTCGGCCCTTCGGGTTGTGGCTAAAATATCGCCACTCGTTGTTACTTCTCATTCATTTGGAATGACCAAACCACAATCGAAGTGCCTAGATTGAAGATATTTTAGCCTCAACAGTGGTGAATTATGAATGACCAACAGACCCTAATACTTTTTCTAGTTCTTCTGGTTTATCGTGAACACCGAACCGATCAACAATGGTTTCGCTGGCTTCATTAAGCCCGATAATCTCCACTTGAGCCCCTTCTCGTCTAAATTTGATCACCGCCATGTCTAGCGAATGAACCGCAGTAATATCCCAAAAATGCGCACGACTTAAGTCAATCACGACTGTAGATACAGCTTCTTTAAAATTAAAGTTATCCAAAAATTTGGCCGCTGAATTAAAAAATATCTGACCATGAAAAATATAAGTCCGAGTGCTGTTTTTTTCATCTAGCTTACTTTCTGCGTACATAAAGTGGCTAATTTTGTTAGCAAAAAATAACGAGCCGAGTAACACACCCACAAAAACGCCGTAGGCCAGATTATGAGTCCAAACTACCACAATCACTGTGGAAATCATAACCGTATTGGTGGAAAACGGATGGGATTTAATATTTTTAATTGAGCCCCAGTCAAAGGTTCCGATAGATACCATAATCATTACGGAAACTAATGCCGCCATCGGAATTTCTGCTACCCAGTCGTTTAAGAAAACCACCATAATTAACAGCACCATGCCCGCCACTAATGTCGACAGTCGGCCTCGACCACCGGATTTTATATTGATCACCGACTGGCCGATCATCGCACAACCAGCCATTCCACCTAACAATCCCGCACCAATATTAGCGATCCCCTGGCCTTTACATTCGCGGTTTTTATCGCTTGGGGTATCGGTTAAATCATCCACAATGGTTGCAGTCATTAACGATTCCAATAATCCAACCACTGCTAATGCCATCGAATAGGGGAAGATGATCTGCAAGGTTTCGAAGTTCAGTGGGACATCGGGCCAAAGAAATATCGGTAAGGTATCCGGTAGTTCGCCCATATCGCCTACGGTGCGAATATCGATACCCACCACCATGGTCAATGCGGTTAACGACAAGATACAAATTAAAGGGGATGGAATGATTTTGCCAATCACAGGAATATAAGGGAAGAGATAAATAATTCCGAGGCCTCCGGCGGTCATCACGTAAACATGCCAGGTCACATTGGTCAACTCAGGCAGTTGGGCCATAAAAATCAGTATCGCCAGAGCATTGACAAATCCAGTGACGACTGAGCGAGAGACAAAACTCATCAAACTGCCAAGTTTTAAATAGCCCATCACGATTTGAATAGCGCCAGTTAAAAGTGTCGCCGCCAGCAAAAACTCCAGCCCGTGCTGCTTCACCAGGGTCACCATCAATAGCGCCATCGCCCCAGTGGCGGCTGATATCATACCTGGCCGACCACCGATAAAGGCAGTGATCACCGCAATGCAAAAAGATGCATACAAGCCCACCTTAGGGTCAACACCGGCGATAATCGAAAAAGCAATCGCTTCCGGGATCAGCGCAAGCGCAACCACCAGGCCAGCAAGCACGTCGCCTCTAATATTGCCCAACCAATCTTGCTTTGTAGAATGTAGTAACATAGCTAACCTTTGCATAGAACAAAAACGCTCAGAGTGCTCTATTTATAGCACCTTTGGCGAAAATCGTTCGCTTATATAAGAAAAGACGCGGATTCTACCTAAGCGTGAAACAGGTTACAATTTATTTTGGCAATAACTCCTGGTTATTGGTATCAATGGCCACTTGAGCAATATAATTCTAGATTAATCAAACAAAGAACCCACTTATGAATATTTTACAAATTCGTCAAAAAAGCTTAATTACTGCCATTAAAACCCCGTTTAATCACAACGGGAAAATCGACTTAAATACTTTTGACAAGCTGGTAGAAAAACAAATCGAATTTGGTGTAGATGGGTTAATCATTGGCGGCACCACCGGTGAAGGTCACCTGCTCAATTGGGAAGAACATTTGATGTTGATTGCGCATACCGCCAACAAATATGGTGACCAATTACTGGTGGTCGGAAATACCGGCAGTAATAATACCCGTGAAGCGGTCAAAGCCACCAAAAATGGATTTGCTATGGGTATGCATGCCGCATTATTAATCAATCCCTATTATGGCAAAACCAGTCCCAAAGGCGTTGAAAAACACATTACTGTCGCCTTGGATATTGGCCCGGCCTTTATTTATAACGTTCCCGGTCGAACCGGGCAAGATATCGAACCGGAAATCATCGTCAATTTGGCCAAGCATGAAAATTTTGTCGGGGTTAAAGAGTGTGCTGGCAATCAGCGTATTGCTGAATACGAGCAACAGGGGATTGCTTGCTGGTCAGGTAATGACGATGAATGTTTTAATAGCCGACATCAGCATGGCTCGCATGGCGTAATTTCGGTCACGTCTAATATTATTCCCGGACTGATGCGAAAACTGATGGATGATAAAAACCAGTCCGATCTTAACCAGTCATTGCAGCCGCTGTTTGATTGGTTATTTTGTGAGCCTAATCCGATTTCCATTAACACGGCTCTTTCTATGAGCGGGGCAATTAAGCCGGTATTTCGATTGCCTTATGTGCCTTTAGATAGCGACATCCGTCAGCTGGGTTTTGAATTACTCAAAAAGATTGAGTCTGATCAGATTGTTGGTGAGTCTTTGTCGGCGATGCAAGACCATGATTTTGTGGTGTTGCTATAGATTGCATGTCTGAAACGTTCGAAAAGCGAGGTCCGCTATTCGAACTTTACAGCCATACAAACGAATCCATCCTCCACAGCATCAGACTAAAATAATAAAAAATACCGAATAAACCGGCAAAATTGATGTCGCCCCCTATACTTATCAACAAGCACCATTAAAAAGACCCCCACATTTATGCCCGATCAACGCCAACAAGCCATCAAACAAGCCGGTTTAAAGTCCCGCCGAGCTATGGTTTGGCTACGGGATCACCGTCTTCCCGCAGACCCCATCTGTTATACCATCGCCTATGAATACCTACATAGCGAAAGACCTAAACTCAAACAGCAGATCGATTCACTCGACTCCGATGATACCGATTATCTGAACAAAATTCGTTCGGTCTATCAGGACTGCATCATTAAGGAGGATTACCAGAAACTCGCTATGAGCGGCGATATTGGCAATCAGTACGTCAGCGAAATTCTATCGTTATTGCTCAAGTCCCAAGATAAAATTCAAGATGCGACCGGCATTCTCGATGCAGTTCATATGGAAATTGGTAACTCTTCTAAACCCTTAGTTCAAGCGGCAGAAAATAACAATGAGCCATCAGAATCCGTAGAACCCGCCGGTAACAAAGATGACTATGTGGCCGTTGCCGAGAAAGCCAGCAAAGATGAACTAACCTCAGCACTTGATTTTGACGGTCTAAAACAGTCGCTGGTCGCAGCTATTAAATACCCTGAAAATTTCCCGATATCAATTTTACGCATCAATCTGGATCACTTTAAACAATTTAACGATACCAATGGTAAATTTATGGGAGACGCTGTACTCAAAAATGTAGTGAAAACCCTGCAAAATCAGCTAAAAGGTAGCGATCTTACCAGCCGTTTCGAATCCGATGAATTTATTGTGCTGTTGCCAAAAACCAGAGTCAAAAATGCGGTACCCGTTGCCGACAAACTACGCACCAAAATCTCAACCTTAGTATTAAAGAAAAAAAATAGTTCGATCGCCTTAAAATTTACGATTTCTGTGGGTGTTGCAGAAATGAAAACAGCAGATGCATTCGAGTCGACCCTGACAAAATGTAAAAAAGCGCTGGTTCGCTCTAAAGATCTTGGCCGCAATTGTGTTAATAAAGACGATTGAGCACTCGTTCAGATTTTTCCTAGATTAACACTTCTGACTTTCCTAGTAATACTCAAAACTGTTAAGCTGTTCGCATTAGTGCTATTGTCCATTTCAAGGATCAAAACATGACTAGCTGGACTGACTTACTCGCCGCAGAAAAGCAACAAGATTATTTTAAGCAGACCATGACCTATGTGGCAAAGCGACGTGCCGAAAACTTCACGGTTTATCCCCCAAAGGATCAGGTTTTTAGCGCATTCTCCGCCACTCCGTTTGATAAAGTGAAAGTGGTAATTTTAGGTCAAGATCCATACCATGGCCCAAATCAGGCACATGGCTTGTGTTTTTCGGTTTTACCTGGCGTCAAAATCCCCCCTTCTCTAGTCAATATCTATAAGGAGCTAAAGCAGGATATCTCAGGATTCGAAATTCCCTCACACGGCTATTTACAATCTTGGGCTGAGCGAGGGGTTTTATTATTAAATACCGTATTGACGGTCGAACAAGGTCAGGCCCATTCACATAAGGATCTGGGATGGGAAAAGTTTACAGACAAGGTAATTCAGCAATTAAATGAATATGGAGATGGAGATGGCATCATTTTTTTATTATGGGGAGCACACGCCCATAAAAAAGGTGCCCAAATAGATACCTCCCGACATTTTGTGCTTAAAGCCCCCCATCCATCTCCCTTATCGGCGCATCGTGGATTCTTAGGCTGTAAACATTTTTCTAAGGCCAATCATATTCTTGTGGAGAACAGCCGAGGGCCCATTGATTGGGCGAATTTATCACACTAATTGTAAAGAGCTTTTCCAGCAATAATGTCTATTCCTTACTATGCTTAGGAAGAGCCACACTAAGAGTATAAGATCCACAGAATGCCACGAATTATTTTTAGTTTCTTTGTTCTGATAATCATTTCAAACCAACTGCTAGCGGCAGACAAGGTCGTACTGCAACTTAAATGGGAACATGAATTTCAATTTGCCGGTTATTATGCCGCCAAATGGCAAGGCTATTACCGAGACGCGGGACTGGAAGTAGAAATCAGAAGTGCGATAAAACCTGACAAGAGTTTGCTCAAGCCCCTTGATGAGTTACAAAAGGGTCATGTGCAGTTTGCTATTGGTGCAATGGATATTTTAGTTGCTAAAGACCAAGGTCTTGAGCCGATAGTATTAGCCCCCATTTTTCAGCGAAGCCCAAGTGCCATATTTTCAATGAAAAAAACCGACATCGGCAGCCTGAATAAACTCTCCGATCTACGAATTGCAGCAACCAGTTCCGATACAGCCAAAATCGAAATTAAGGCGCTGTTTCGCTCTCAAGGATACGATTTAGATAAAATTAATTTTGTCGACTATCCTGCAACCATTGAAACTTTGCTCGAGGATAAGGCGGATGCCATAGTGACTTATCAGGTCTCTGCGCTATTTTCTGCTAAAGAAAAAAATATTGAGCTTAATGTGCTGCACCCTGCAGATTTCGGCATGGCGTTTTACGGTGATACTTTATATACCTCTCATCAATTTTATCAATCGAACTCAGCTATCGTTGGTCGATTTACCGAGGCTAGCATAAAAGGCTGGCAATATGCTTTAGAGCACAAACGGGAGATAGCGAAAAAAATATCGAGTCATTTTACTCGTTATCTGGTTAAATATGATAATCCCTATCAATACAATTTGGCCTTCGCCGAATTGATTGAATCCCTCCTGCAATATCCAAAAACACCGATAGGAGACATCAACAAAGATCGTTGGTTTAATATGAATGAAAGGATCCGCTCTCTGGGCCTGGTTCGATCTCGTTTGGACAATAGCAACTTTTATTCTAAACCTTCAAAAGAAGAAGACGCTACGTGGCAACCCATATATATATTTTTAACTTTAGCACTATTTCTTCCTATCACTTTTGTTTTATGGTATCGCAAAAAACTAATACTAACCATCGCAATAATTTTACTGGGCACCTTTTTTGTACAACACCAGATTGAACAAATTTTGAAGAAAGAACATAAAAAACTGGAACAAGAGAAAATTGCACAAAAACTTAATTCCGTAAGTGCCAAACTACAAGGAAATTTACAAACTAACCTGTCAATGCTGACCGGATTTGCCGCATATATATCCGCAACCCCTGAATTAACTAACCATGATTTTGATCGTTACGCTAAGGAATTATTCAAAAAATCACCGATGCTGGTTAATTTTGCAGCAGCAAAAGATCTGGTGATTAATTATATGTACCCGATCACTGGTAACGAAAAAGCGATCGGCCTGGACTACCGTAAGACGCCCGATCAGATAGAGATGGTGATGCAAGTAGTCAATTCCGGACAAATTCAAATGATTGGCCCCGTCAACCTGGTTCAAGGGGGAACAGCCTTCATCGGAAGAGCACCCATCTTTCTTGGAGATGGTCAGCTATGGGGAATAATTTCTGCGCCGCTAGACGCGGATTTATTGTATCGCTTTTCAGATATTGAACAATCAAACCAACAAATGAATCTTGCGATTAAAAGTTACGATACGCTGGGTAACGAGGGGCCTGTATTTTATGGGGAAAAAAACGTCTTTGATGACCCAAATCGGTTGCACTCTATTTTAAGTGTTGGTGGTGGTTCATGGCATCTGGTAGCAACACCGCGACAGGCGACTAAAATAATACCCACTGATATTGTTGCATTGCGGATCTATTTCCTTTTTGCTGGACTAATTATTAGTGTTTTTGCATGGTTCAGATTTCAACAAGAACTGGAAAAAAAGAAACTCGAATATAAGATCAATGAAGATAAACAATTATTAGAATCAGTAGGAAGCGTTGCAAAGATCGGTGGATGGAAACTGGACAAGAATTTGAATTTTATTAATTGGTCTCCCCAGTCGTCATTGCTTATAGGAGAAGTCAAAAGCTACTTTCCGAAAACGCTTATTGAACTTGATGAACATTTTCCACAAGCTGCATTTCTGCTCTGGAAAACAAAATCAGAGGAAGCGCTGAAAAAAGGAGAATCATTTGATATTGAAATAGAACTATCCTCCAATAATGGAAGTCTTCATTGCCTGCGAGTGATGTCGCGTGCAGAGAAAGCTGATAGTGACCAATGCATTACCGGGACTATCCAGGACGTTACTGATAAAATCTTAAATGCCAGATTGATCGAGCGCCAGGCGACCTACGATAGTTTAACCGGGCTACCAAATCGTCTTCTTTATCATGACCGATTGACTAATGCGATAGACAATGCCCACCGCAATAAACAGAAAATAGCGGTACTATATATTGATCTCGACCGATTCAAGCCGATCAATGATAATCACGGACATCAGGCTGGCGACAAGTTATTGATAGAAGCGGCTTTTCGAATCAAACAGTCGCTCCGAGAATCCGACACCGTGTCGCGATTAAGCGGTGACGAATTTGCCGTGATCCTTAATAATAGCCCGCAATACAGCGATGCGTTAAAAGTCGCCGATCAGATCCTGAATAAAATGCAACAATCTTATCAATTAGAAAACATTTCAGTATTTTTGAGTGCCAGTATTGGAATAGCGATTTATCCAAACGATGCAGACGATGCTGACTCGCTATTAAGAAAAGCTGATCAGGCAATGTATGAGGTGAAAGCCAGCGGTCGAAACGGCTGTCAGTTTTATACAACGGAAATGCAACTTAAGTCGGAATATCGCCATGAATTACTTAATCAACTTATTGGTGCCATCAATAACAATAAGCTTCAAGTTTATTTCCAACCAATTGTTGATCTCAAAACCAACCAGATCAGCAAATGTGAAGCGCTAGCAAGGTGGCAAAAAGAAAACGGTCAATTCGTTCCGCCAATTGACTTTATTAGTCTGGCGGAAGAATCAGGCCTGATCAATAAAATTGATTTATTTATGTTACAAGAGTCGGCTAAAACGCTCGCAAAAATAGACCCTACGATTGAACTATCCATCAATATTTCTCCCCGATTATTTCATACTAAAGACTACGCACTGGAAAAATGGACCGAGTCTATCAAGGAAATTAGTCAATCAACCCGAGTAACCGTCGAAATCACCGAACGGCTATTAACCGATGATTCCGAACGAGCATTAATTGTATTAAATCAACTAAAAAGTTTTGGAGTAAAAATCGCCATTGATGATTTTGGTAGCGGTTATTCATCTCTCAATTACCTGGTTAAGTACCCAGTCGACATTATCAAAATTGATAGGAGCTTTATTATGGAAATAGGGCTTGATTCATCGGCTGAAGCATTGATCGAAACCATTCTAGCGATGGCCAAACGATTGAAAATTCTGGTTGTTGCAGAAGGCATAGAAACCAAAATTCAACTAGATTACTTGAAGAAACACCGCTGCGAATTTGGTCAAGGATATTTTCTTGGTAAACCGATGAGCGATGGCGATTTTTCTAAAGTCGTAAGACAGCTCCAACAGGCATAAAAATTTGGTTATATTCCCTATATAACCTCAGGTTTAGAAAGCGACTGATAATTTCGACCATTTCACGTAAACAACTGCTAGCGATCACGGCATAGCCAAACATGCCATGGGCGGTCAAATCTATACGTTTGCCAACCAACAATCCGAATGAGGGTTGTTTTGTCAGGGAAAGAACGTCGAGGATCAGTGATTTATAGGCATATAAATGACCGCATTGTTCGAGAACCTGAATTACCGGTGCAACCCCGGTATTTCTGGAATACCAATAAACGGGTAAGTTTCTAGACGTTGTTTAAGCTGACTCGGCATTCTCATCACCACGCGCAAGGTGAATTACCTTTTCACCAACTCAAACCTATGCCAGAGGCACCGGAGATGATCAACGACTATCTGGGCAGCATTGTACTCACCTTGGTCCCACCTTTGTGGTTTAAACTGATGAAAAAAAGGCTCGCCAATTGGGATGAAAATTTCGCATCGCCACAAGAATTGGAATTACTTAAAGCGCCTAACGCAAGTTCTAAGTTATAGGTCCCAAATTCTGTCTAAAAATAGTGCGTAATAAAGAATATTTTGTCGCTAAGTGCCAAAATCTGACCTTTTGATCAACTGTTTTTTGGTTCCTGAAAGCGGGCACACGAACGATTAACGTCTTTATAAAATCTACTTCGTTAGGAGCATCAATTTTACAGATTTGTTATGGGCTTGAGTTTGTGCTTACACCAAAATGCCTTAGAAACGATGCCAAAAAAGAGCCGTTTTATAAATAGTCCAAGTGATATTAAGATAAATTCTGTTTTGTATCAGGTAGATGGTATCCTAGTTGTAAGACAGTAAATTGGACTTTCACTTACAGATAAATGGATGGCGTAGTATGTGGGATAAGTATTCAGATTGCGTTTAATGTCTGCTTCTCCATTATTCTGAGTTGAAGTCAATTTCCTGGTACGACAAATTCGCTTGGTATTAACAGGTTAAGTCGTAGTGGCTCAAACTAGAACTAACAATTTTGAATTGCTGGTCCAATGTCATCTGACAAAACATGTCTCAAAAGTGCCAAAAGCCGTCTGTCAGACAATTGCATATTTGGTGGTTATATTTCTCGATAGCAGTCAGTAACGCCCAAATCAGCCGACGCATTAGCGGTCGGCTGCATTTTCTGGTTATGCCAAAACTCACCAGCTTAAAACCAATGGCAAATTTGGGCGAAAATCTTTTATAAGGCCATCTTTCTCGCCATTAAAACACAATTCCAATAAATGACTTTCACCTGATAATACTTTTACTCCTTTCGTATTAGCTACAATTTTTGCTTCGGGAGATAATTCTTTCATCTTTGGAATAGTGATTTTAATTGATGATAATTCCGAAAAATCATTTGAATGCTTTAGTGGTTGTTTGCTATCTACTGGAGCCTTGTCTGGCCTCGCAGCAAAGGATAAGAAAAACCACATCGGTTCATTTATTGGCGTATCAGCCACATCAATCTGTAAATCCGGAGGCAGATATGTCGGCTTATATGACCAACTTGGAAAAAGGGCTTCTTTTTTGTTATCGCCATCAGAAGGTCTAAAACAAATACCAAACGGTGAGACGTTGTTGCTTTCGGAGGTAAGTCGTTCGTAAAGCATTGTTGGCTGTGTAAGTTTGCTTTGTGCTTCATCTGTATCTTTTAGGAACAAAAGTTCAATAAAGGCATTGTTAAAAAAGAATCTTCTATTTGCTGTCCCTTGTCCAGGGTGTTCATTTGCAGTACCTTCGGTAAAGCCGAAATCTTTAAGCAACTCGGCTTCATTAGCATTTGGTGGTACACAGATAAATATATGATCAATTTCCATGATGTTCTCTAAACATACCCCTAATTGAAAAATTCATGCGTTCTTTTGCATGCATATTTTCCAATGCTTGGTTATGCATCTTTTTCCGCCAGACTTTTTCTACATCCTGGAAGCCTGTTGGTAAAAACACAAAACAGAACTATAACAACTGTGAAGAAGAAAAACGGTGCTCCATATTTTTCTCCATGCATATAAGCCTCTTCATGAGTAATGGTGGGATTAAAATTAATCGTATAAAGCAAATATGTACCTTGTTCCAACACATTTAGGAAAACAATCCAAGCCAAGGAAATTAGTGTTTTACACATATCTTCATTTACTCATTTCGTTGCAGTCATGGTAGAACGGCCAGTTACCTGAACCGCCCCCATACAGATCCTTTCTATTACCCACAAATTTTGACGCACAGTCTCGAACCCATCATTATGCTAAAAAACGTCTTTA
>CAZOBX010000170.1:0-1112 GCA_964578045.1 uncultured Kangiella sp.
AATTACTCGGCCGATTAAAACCAAGAACTTTAAATGATTCATCTCTCAAATTATTGAGTAATAATTCTCCGCTTGAGTCAACTCTAAATTCCCCATATCGAGCCTTTTCGTATTCAGAGGCTGTTCCCTCTTCAAAAAAGAACGCATGAGTAGCTAATCTAATTCTTGCGTGTCGAATTCTAAATTGCATTTTGATCTGATTATCGGCTAGTGCTTTATCATTATCAATTCGCGCAAAAGTACCAACATCATTTTCATCTAAGTTGACGATAAAATATCCACTCGATTTATAGCCCGATTCTGTATCGTTATCTTTTTTATCCAACAGGGTGCTTTCAATCGCAAATCTTAACCGCATATAGTCGCCTTGCATCAATGAGCGGGGGTCAACTGGGGCGAGTTCTAATAAAACCATTTGACCATTTCCCAGTATTTGTTCCTTTTTATAAATATTGAAATTTACCAAAATCAAGATAACAATCATGCTACCCACAGCAATCCATCTAATTTCATTCATTCGATATTTGGTTTTAAGATTATTCAGTGATAGATGTTTACCGCCGCTAAAAATGCTTAACAAATAAAAACTAACAAAGAAACACAGCCCAAAACCAATCAGTATCATCGATTTAGCTAACAAGGTTAAACCGAGATTGTAATAATACCAGGAAATAAAACCAAGCAGAGCGAGCACACCCAAGCTAATCAACAATCGACGTTGTTTTATAAAACCAATTAACAGTAATAACAATGCGCCACTGGTGCCGATAATAAAATAGCCCATCAGTATAATTAGTATTCCGCTGGCAATAACTAATAAGCCTGTATGAGATTGCATTTTTATCTGGTACTGCTTGACTAGTTTAAACAGGATATTGATAAAAATAGCTGTGATAAGCAATTCGCTTAACCAAAACGAATATTGATTGACCCAGTCGAGTGAGCTGGTTCGATACCACCAGTCAAATTCTCCAGCAAAAAGTAATTGGCCGTTAAATTGCAACATTGACAAGGCTAAACCGTAGCCAATTGGCTCCCAGAGATTTTTATATTTTTTCCATTTAAGATCATTGGTCCAGACAAAAGCAAACATGACACTCGCCATCGCTGCA
>CAZOBX010000170.1:1122-12805 GCA_964578045.1 uncultured Kangiella sp.
AGCCAAATTAAAAATGCCCATGCGGCTAAAACCAGCGAACAAAGCAAACATTGCAAACCAAGTGGTCAGCACTCGGCTGACAAAATCAGGGACGGTAAATACTAGAAAGGACTGATAAATAAACAGTATAAAAAAGTAATCTGCACCAAATGAACGAGTCGCTTCGTAAATTCCCCAGGCTACCATTAACTGACCGCACAAATTAAACACTAATCCTAATTGGTGCAAAAATTCATTCTTGTCACTGGCTCTAAAGATGGCATAGGCAATAGTGTTGCCTGCCAGCCCAATGGCAATTAAGGCAAAAGCGCTTTCTCGATCAAAAATCCACGCAAACATTGTGCCGAAAAATCCAAGTAGAAAAAACGCCGCTATCCAGCCGGAAAATCCTTGCATCGCCCGAATATACCAAGGTGAATCAGTGGCCTTGGCTATTGGCATTTCGCCTTGCACCAGATCGGATTGTTTCAACTGTGACCAAAGTGTTTGGTTTGATTGATTGGTTGGAGTGTTCATTAGAGTCCCTCCGCTTGGGTTGTATTTGAAGTGGGGGGTTCTATATAGTCCGACTCTTGAGAAAATTCTTTCGACAAATTCTTTAACCAGATACCGGCCAAAGTAGAGAGAGCAATAATTGTAACGCTGACCAGTAAAAATCCGCCATCATCCAAGCTGTTATCAATGGCTTTCACTAACAGACTAACCAGGATAATAATGATGCTGAGGGAGCCCAGCGATAGAATAAAAAGATCACGAATTTTATATCGATAAATATAAAAGGCTGAGGCAATCCAGATCATATAAAAAAGAAATCCGGTTATTTGGACCTTATATTCGAATATTGACCAAAGCGCCAAAAAGGTGGCTGCAGTACTGGCGATTGATGCTAACAATTGGTTGACGTAACGGTTAGTTATATCCTTTTTAGATGCGGCATTATTTTCTGTTTGAGCCGCACGCTTATTAGCGATATAAGAAAAATATTCAAAGACGCACAATAATGAGGTATTGAGTAAGGCAAATATCCAAAAGCTGATTTCTTCAGTGAATAAAATTCCGAAGATACCATGGGATATATCCATATAGAGAGCCACAGACAGATTGACCAGTATCGCCCACAAAATCCACAAACTACTGGCTCGTGCAATAAATGCCCAAGGCAGCATTAATAGACTCCAGGTCGTAAAAAGTTGCCAGGGATCGGCTCCTGTCTGGTAGGTTTGCCCCACCAACGCGAGCAATGCGCCAGTGAATAGTGTCATAGCCATTAGAGTGGCAGCGGTAAGTAATTTTGTGACGGTTATTCTTATATAAGCTAATGTGGCTATCAACATCACCATTTCTACCAATGCAAACTTGGTAAAACGGCCCATATCTTGCCAATTATACGCAAAGAAAAAAATTACCCCGCAGCAAAGCGAAACCACCGCAGACCATAAAAGTCCGATTTTCAGAAAATTAATCCACTCGTCAGGTTGCGGTTCAGCATTAGCGACTTGAATAACTTGGTCTATATCCTGCCTTTCAAATTGGCCTGATTCAGCCCATAGCAGGATTTGATTTCTATTGGTGTGCATACTCTAGTTCCGTGCCGGTATTTGCGATTAGTTTAACAGCTTAGAGTAATGGATTAATAATGCTATAAAGGTTAGTTAAGTAGCAAATAGAGATACTCAAAGGTTTTAGAGTGATACTTAGCAAAGGTTTAGTCACTATCCTCCATCAATAACTCACAGAATCTTACAAAGTCAGAAATATTTGAGGTAACTATTTCTTTATCATAAGACTCATTATCGAAACGACTTTTATCTTTGTTTATTAATTTTAGGTAGTCGCACGCTATAGCATACGGGACCAGCAATGTTGTCTAAATTTCTAATTGTTCTTACTCTAATATTCACTTTTAGTCTTGGATATAGCGGTATCATCGCTGCAGGTACCGGTCACGAATCGGATCAATTAGGGGAATTATTGTCTCGAATCGATGAAATTCGGCATAAAAATAAAGTCGCAGCAGTAGGACTAGTGATTGCAAGGAATGGTCAAATTGAATGGAAAGGTTCTCTAGGTATATCCGATAAAAGCAGTAAACTCTCCGCCGATGAAAATACCTTTTATCGGGTGGGTTCGATTACTAAAGCCTTCACCGGTTTAGCGCTTCTCAAACTTCAGGAGCAAGGCCAGCTAAAGCTAACCGACAAAATAAGCGAGCATATTTCTGCCGAGAACTACCAAAATGAATGGTCAGAACAGTCCCCGATAACCATCGAACAGCTTCTTGAGCACACAGCAGGGTTAACTGATATGGGCACGGCCGAATATGGTCATGAAGATATTAATGGTATTAGTTTAAGCGAAGGATTAGCGTTTAACGGCGAACATCATAAGATTCAGTGGCAGCCGGGACTGCATAGCTCTTATAGTAATTTGGGCGCTGGATTTGCAGGAGCCGTGATAGAAAAGGTGACCGGGCAGTCTTATGATGATTACCTGTCTGAACATATTTTGAAGCCGCTCGAAATGTCGAATTCAACAACATTGTTATCGAGCCACGTAAAAGAAAATCTGGCAACCGGTTATAATAGCTCAGGTGATGAGGAGGTCAAATATTGGCATGTGCTGCTTCGACCTTTTGGTGCGCTAAATAGCTCACCAAAGGAAATGGCCAATTTTTTAATCATGCTGATCAATCGGGGTCAGTTAAATAGTCGAGAATTTCTTCGCGAGTCGTCCATTAAACGGATGGAGGGGCCGCAAACTACGCTCGCGGCCAAGGCAGGATTAACTTACGGTTACGGTTTGGGGAATTACCAGACAGAGCATCATGGTTTTTTGTTTCATGGGCATGGCGGTACGGCTTCCGGTTTTTTAGCTCGGATGGATTATACCCTGGCAAATAAATCCGGTTATGTGGTGATGATCAATAGCAATAAAAATAGCGCATTGTCGGATATTAATGAGGCTATTCAAGAATATCTGGTCGGGGATCTGAATCCAGTCGATAGGACTACCGATACGGAATTAGATGAGGATATTTCAGACTACCTCGGTTTCTATCAACCAGTCACTTCGCGCATGCGAGTCGCTCGATTTTTGACTCATTTAATCAGCATTAGAATACTGGTTCGTCAGGACCAGCATCTTTTATTAACCTCAATGTTTAATTCACCGGTAGAGCTGGTGCATCAGGGAAATAATTTATATCGGATTGAAAACTATTCTTTTGCGGACACCGCATTAATAAAAACCGATGATGGCGAAATCTATTTACAAAATGATTCAAATTATCGGCGTATATCAAGTTTTAGTTTTTATATGCAAATGCTGTTGTTGGCGATCACTTTGCTATTAACCATTTATAGCATTCTGTATTATTTAATGGTGTTATTAAAGCAACTCTATTTAAGGCGACTACCCAATCAAATACAGCGACAAAGGCTACTGCGTGTAACCCCCTTTTTATTGTTCGCTGGTATGTTTGTACTATTAATTTTTTTCTCCACTGGCAAAGGAACAATTGCTGCTTTGCTATTTAATGTTTTTGGTTTGAGTATTTTGATGATTTCGTTATTAACTTTAGTGCTTGCGTTGATTCGAAAGAATCGATTGATCCCACGTTTAAGGCATTTATCGATTGCAGTTATCAGTAGTTTTTTGGGGTTGTATTTGTACCTGTGGGATTTGATTAGTCAGCCGATTTGGAGTTAAATAAATACTGTCAATACATATTTTTCTCCTAATCCCAGGTTTTGCGTCTGACGGAAAATTTTCGATGATAATTTTGCGAACAATTAATGTATCCAGGCTAACCCAAGTTAGCTAATTTATTATTCCAAATCCAGCTACAGGCCTATGCTCAATAAAGCCAGGATGGTACAAATCCATATAAATACTGTAGTTTTTTGGTTTACTGTCTACACTACATTCAACATCATAGAGATCTAGAATAAACCCATAAGGTCCAATACCCACGCTACCTCGTCTTTTAAAAATCGGCGTACTATTATCGTCGCAACTCAAACTAATAAGATAGTTTCTTTCGCCTGCAACACCATCTGTTCGAATAGGATTGTTTGCAGATCCTAATGGGTATTTTTCCAACTCTTTAGGATCTGGCTGAGTAGGTTCTCCTCCCGTTAATTCAATCATCAGTTGGCGTGGACTAAATTCAGGATTTGATTCTGTTGGATTTTTATTGCTAGCACATGACGACAGAATAAGTGAAATTGCCATTATTTTTGATAAATTATACATTCGCTATCCTTTAAAAAATCCAAACACTTGAAATTAACTGGTTAACAAGTCGATTTTCAATCCACTTTATTAGTTAAACTCTTTTCGTGCGATTTAAGTTGATCAACTTTTTCTTGCATGGGTTGCCACCAAATTGGTTGGGTTAGACTACAGCCACTAATACTTATGTATTCTTGGTTATTTCCGCATACTAGATATCTTTTTCCTACGATAAGATCGGTTTCGCAGGAAGTTCCCATCATAGACGTTCTAAGCCCCTTTATTTTGCTGGGATCGCCAGCCATGATGTCTCTTGGATTTCTAAACTTTCCGACCACACTAGAACCATCATTTTCAGAGACTTCAGCCTCAAATAAAGTGGCGGTAAATAAATGTCTACAATTCGTATAGTAGTCATCCAATTTAGTTTCTACACAGGAGCAAGCATTGCCGAAAGGGGAATGAATAAGTACTAATGTTAATAATACGATTTGCATTTTCATGATAGTCGTAAATCCAGAGTTAAAGGAAGTCTCTCTATAAACAAAGTTGGGAAATTGCGTGTCATCCTTCATTTGTTATTGAGCAAAAACTGGCCGAAAAAGCATCCTTGTGATTGAGCCGTTCCCACATGTTACATATGTAACATATTTTATTGCGATGGTCAAATACGGTCTGCAGCAGCAATTATTAACGGGCTAGTCGGTTGGCAACTGTATTTTGGTGAACGATATTCGTTTAAATACAATTATAACTTTGACGGTTGGACTCACATAAAACTCGTGGTACGCGGCAATAAAGCGCAGGCTTTCCTGGATCATGCCAAGCAACCTCATTTATCCTGGGCCGTCGCTCTGGACGTCCCCAAGGCGAGAACTGTTTTTGCGAAATTGGGAATCAATGCGCAAGAGGCGGTTAATACATTATTTAATTTTGGTTATAGCGATAGAGTGTGGTGATATTAAATGGTAAACCCCTTTATCAAGGCACCTATAAGTGGCGAAGTCGAGACTACCGATATTTGGGTACAGTGGGTCTGTTCGATTCAGTCTATCTGGATTTAAAAAAGGGCAAGAATACACTTCTGTTCGCTGTTTCCGAAGATTTTGGTGGTTGGGGGATTACTGGGAAATTTCATCGGCTTAACTCTTTGATATTCTATTAACTCAAACAGCCTGGCAATAATTAACCTCAACTCGGGATAAGAGCAACCATCCAGCATCAGTATTTTGATAGTTACTAAAATACTGATGCTGGTCGATGAGCCCCTATTTAATCTGATACTTTAAGCGATTTCTGGCTGCTCTTATCCTGAGTTGAGGTTGAATAGTTATACACTCGTGTCTTTCGGTGATGGCTCTTTTGCTGATTCGTTTTTTCCAGTTTCATCCAAATCACTCATCTGGTTTGCCTGCTCTCTGGTCAACTTATGGATGGTTTTTATAAAACATTTTTGTTTAGGAAAACTCAACACAAAAATCGAATCGAATTTAGCGTATAAACTATTACCGGTTTTATTGATCCCTAGAGTATTAGCGTAACGCAGGTCCATGCAGCGATTATTTAAGGTAATTAAATAGGGCTTTCTAATAGAGGTAAAAATGATCAGATGTTCCGTGCCCAACTCACGCCAGCCATTAAATCGAAAAGCGGTTATCGATTTAACCTCCACCAGTTTATTCTCTGAAACATAGTTTTGATAAAGCGCTGTTCTTTCGACATCCGTAAGACCACGGCCAGCACAGCTTGATAAAATAAGACTCGCAAATACTAAACGAATGATTAAATTCATAATTGATCCCTCTTTGTAACCAAATAGAGCACTAATATAGACAACTTAAAGCTATCAATGTTTCAACAAATTCAATCAACCCTTGGGAGCCTGTCAGAGAATAGAGCATCTACTACGGAAGCGCTATTTTGGCCATTTTTTCCGCTCATTATCGTTAAATAGCGAGCTATTCGCCTCAAATGAGCGAAAAAAATGACTCAAAATTGCACTTCCTCGCAACGGTGCCTATTCTCGGACAGGCTCCTAGGATGGTAGCTTGCTTAAGAATGCTTTAAACTAAGAGTTATGACGCAATTTTCAAAAAACCAACTAAATCAAGCCCATAAACGGCTTAAGCAATGCCGGTATCTTGGTAAATTGGTTAAACAGCATGGCCATAGTCAATACGACCCTACCACAAGAGATCCTTTTGATACCTTAATCAGTTCAATTATTTCACAACAACTATCCGTCAAAGCGGCCAATACCATCGATGGACGTGTTCGTACTCTTGTGGGGAAGAAATATCGTCCTGCGCCAATATTAAAACAATCTCACCAAGCACTAAGAGAGTGCGGCTTGTCCAACCGCAAAGTGGAATATATACAAGGGATCGCCAAAGCGGTTAGTACTCGCAAACTCTCTTTCGGTCGGCTAAAAAAAGCCAATGATGATGAAATCATGGAAAAATTGATCGAATTACGCGGTGTCGGCCAATGGACCGCCGAAATGTTTATGATTTTTTCATTGGGTCGAATGGATATATTTTCATCTTTAGATGTTGGTTTGCAGCGAGGCATGCGGATCTTATTTGATGATCCAGAGATGGATATCGCAACGATGGAAGCCAAAGCTGAGCGCTGGCAACCTTATCGCAGTATTGCCAGTTTGTATTTATGGAAATTAGTGGACTAAGAAGTGGATTGGGTAGGTTGCTTCTTTCGTTTAGTAAAAAAGCTATCGGCCATATAATAACTAGCAAATAAACCCGTTAAAATGGCAAAAATTCGAATATCTATTAATGCCAGTCCTGACAGGGCGCCTAATACAGCGCCCAATAATTCGATAAAAACTAGCTGCTCACTAATCATATTCTGAAAGACGCTTTCCAGTTTTTGAGGAGAAAATTCGGCGGCCTTATTTTTCACCATTTGACGTAAATCCAGTTTTTCGATCATCGAAACCAGTTCATTTATGATCCAGTTGTGCAATGGACCATCCGCGAGTTCTGCTTCGAACTTGGTAAAAGCGCAGGCATGTATCGATAGAATCGCATCCTGAAATCCGTTAAGTTGTATCGTATCAGTGTTTGAGTCGCCGTTCGAAATATCCTCCGATCTAAGATTAAGTTTGCTAATGATTAAATCCACCCAATTTAAGGAAGCTAAGCTTGAATCGATTAATTTGGAAACAACTAAAGACATCGAAACTTCCGGCTTGGAGGACCCACGACTTAGATCGGAAAAATCATTTACAAACAACGGCTTATTTTTATATTCCGCCAATAAGGATTTTAGGCCATCAAAGAGGGTTTCTCTAAATTCAAAACTTGCTACCATCCTGAACAAATAGTGCTTAATATCGTCAACTGAAAAATCGGCCGACCACCTTGCCATTTTGGCAATGCCTCGTTTGAAAGTATCCTGTTCTTCAATATGATCATCGACGGCTTTAACCAATCCCTCGGCAATTTGCGGAATATTTTCTGCCACCGTTTTGATGATTGGTTCGATCATATTGTGCATCTGGTCCGGATTGTCATCAAACTGCTTTTCCAGCCATTCAAATCCTTGTGCTAGTAATTCCTGCGCATCAATCTGACCAGAAAAATCACTGACCAACTCTTGCTGAATCTTGCTAAGGTATTGATTAATCGATGTTTCATGTTGGTGTAGATACTCAACCAGATAGCTGGCGAGCATTCGAATATTTTTTTGCTGGACTAACCAATCGCGAGAACCTTGTTTGGCTTCGGCTAGAACCTTATTGACAAGGTCAGAATGGTGTAGATATTCATGCCACTGTTCAGTTGACAAGAAATTATTGATTAATGTTTCGGAAAGACTATTGGCCAGCTTATTTTGATTCTTTGGGATTAAACCCTGCCGACCAAAAGCCGTTTTATAATAAGGTTTAAATAACATTTTGATGGCTAGGTAATTGGTAAAATAGCCAATATTGGCGGTCAAGCAAATCACGTAGAGAGGTTCGTACCAGGACGATTGGAAATCAGAAAAATGCAATAGTGAAGTTATGATCAGTAAACCAGGTAAACTGACCATACAAATCTGTCGGATGGTCTTTAAAGGCATAAAAAACTGCAAATTTTGAAAGTGTAAGTAACTTTAATAAAGCAAGATACCTGCCATTTCATAACTCATTGAAATTTAAGCGATTTTTATTTTTATTTTAGTGGTGCATTGCAAAATAATTGGTTAGAATAGCTTGTTTTCTGGCGAATTTGCCAATCGTTTTTTATTCCGCAGCGAGAATAGCTTATGACGCAAGATGTAAAAATGCAGAAAATGATTGAACGCCTAACTAAAGTATTCAGTAATAGTATCCCCTTTCATAACGTGATCGGCTTTGAGTTTGACCAGCTGACTCAAGAGGGCTGCAAGATAAGTTTTAAAAATAAGCCCGAATTGATCGGTAATTTCGTTCAGAAAATTTTGCACGGAGGGGTCACCGCAACCGCTCTGGATGTTGTCGGTGGCGCCATGGCGGCTGTTGGCATGATGACCAAATATCCTGATGCCGATGATCAAGAGCTCGGCAAAAAATTAGCACGAATTGGCACCATCGATTTAAGAGTTGATTATGTACGTCCCGGCCGCGGTGAATCCTTTTATGCGAAAGCCAGACTGCTCAGAAGCGGTAATAAAGTAGCGGTGGTCAGAATGGAATTGCACAATGAAAAAGATACCCTGATAGCCTTAGGAACTGGCACTTATATGATGGGGTAAACCGGCAACGCTGGTGACTCACACTTTCTAAATCCTATTTTTAAAAAGAAATCTTATGACAAAACAAACTGAATTATCCGGCTGGTTGATCGGACTAACCGCTTTTATCTTGTGGGGATTTGGGCCGGTCTATTTTAAAGCCGTTGATCATGTTAGCGCTCTTGAAATTCTCGCCCATCGAGTTGCCTGGACTATCCCGGTTACTTTGTTGTTATTGGCATTGATCAAGAAGCCAATCACGTTTATTAGCATTGTAAAAAATCGACGTTTGTTTGCTGGACTGTTGATCAGCAGTCTACTGATTTCATTCAACTGGTTTATTTTTACCTGGGCAGTGACTCACGATCAAATATTGGCCACCAGTCTCGGTTATTTTATTAATCCGATCATGTCGATTGTGATGGGAGTAGTTCTGTTGGGCGAGAAACTCGATAAATTCCAGTGGGCCGCGGTTAGTTTGGTTCTTTTAGGGGTACTGAATCAAATCATTAATTATGGTGAGGTTCCCTGGATCGCACTAAGTTTGGCCACTAGTTTTGCCATTTATGGTTTTATCAAAAAGAAACTTCAGGTCGATTCACTGAATGGTTTTTTAGTGGAAACCACTATTGCATTACCTTTTGCCGTCGGTTATATCGTTTGGACATTAATCCAGAACAAGGCTTTGTTTTTGCATTCGGGCAGTTCGACCGATCTCTTATTGATGGCCGGTGGGATTGTTACCGCGGTACCACTCATCCTATTTGCAACTGCGGCGAAAAGAATACCCTTAAGCGGAATAGGCTTCTTGCAGTTTATAGCTCCGTCAATTACCTTTATTCTGGCGACCCAGGTTTATGATGAACCGCTGAGTTTTGAGCAGCTGTTAAGTTTTGTATTTATCTGGGTTGGTTTGGCATTGTATTTAATTAAACCGATCAGAATGCAATGGAAAAGTCAATCAAACAAGAATATGTTCAGAGAGTAATCTAATGAAAATTGCCAGTATTCAATTTAACATTTGTTGGGAAGACAAAAAAAGCAATTTCGAACGAGCAAGTGCATTGATAAAACGTGCCAAACAAGATGATTGCGATTGTGTGGTATTTCCTGAAATGTTTAATTCAGGATTTTCAATGAATTCAGAGCTGATTGCTGAACCTGCGAACACCGAAACCCGTTTATTTCTTTGTCGGCTGGCGAAACAATATTCAATCAACTTAATTGCCGGTTTTGCGGAAAAAACTAATGATAGTGCTGAGAATATCGCTGTATTTATTGACCGGCAAGGCAAGATGAATGCACGATATATCAAAAACTATCCTTATTCTTATGTGGATGAAGACAAATACTATTCCTGTGGTGATCAGCAAGTTGTTTTTGATATAGAAGATAGCAAGGCAAGTCTATTCATTTGTTATGATTTAAGGTTTCCCGAGCTCTTCAGAAAGGTTGCCAGAGAGGTTGGAATTATTTTTGTGATTGCTAATTGGCCTGTCACCCGGCAAGCACACTGGGAGGCGTTGCTTAAAGCAAGAGCGATCGAGAATCAATGTTTTGTGGTGGGAGTCAATCGCATAGGAAGTGATGGAAACGGATTAGAATACGGCGGCGGCTCTCACGTTTATGCGCCAACGGGGGATGACCTTTCCAGAGGCGGCGAACATCAAGAATACATTATCACTCAAATCGATCTTTCACAAGTAGAGCGGATAAGATCCGATTTTCCTTTTCTCAAAGATATCAAACAGGGTCTATAGTTAACCTCAACTCGGGAAAAGAGCAACCACCAGCAAACCCCATTACTTAAGCGATAATGCGCGTACCGTATTCTCCGGTTCCTTCAGCCACCGCCCTAAATGCACCGGGATGTTTGCCGCTGACAATCGCAATGGTTTCTATACCTTCAGAAAGCAGGCTCATTGCTTCTTCAACTTTTGGGATCATGCCACCCTGGATAATGCCATCTTCAATCAATAATCTAGCTTTTTTCCGGTCAACTTGATTAATGCGTGTGGAAGGATCGTTTAAGTCGATAAATACCCCGCCAACCTGAGTGGTTAACAGCAATAAATTAGCTTTGAGTGATTTGGCGATTTGTACCACGGTGGTGTCGGCATTAATATTGAAGATCTGGCCCTGGTCAGAAATCCCCAAAGTTGCGATGACCGGGATCACATCCAAATCTAACAAACCGGAAAGCAGCTTGCCATTGATATGGGTTACGTCACCGACTTCACCGAAATCAATCGGTTTGTCGCCGCCACCGGTAACAATAACAGGCGGTCTTTTAGTCGCTTTAATTAATCCTGCTGATGCGCCATGACAACCAAAAGCGGGAAGACCAACTTTGCTTAGTTCGGCGACTAGATTGACATTCACTTCACCAGCGATGGCTTGTTTAACCACTAACAAATCTTGCTCAGATGTAATTCTTCGTCCGGCAACTTTATTAGCGACCAGGCCATGACAAGTTTGCAGGCGATTAACCTGCGGTCCACCGCCGTGAAGGATCACAATCGACCAACCATTTGTACGAAGCTGGCGAACGTTTTCTGCTAGACCACTACTTTCCTGGGTTTCTAAAAGTACATCACCGCCGACTTTGATGACGGCGATTTTATTTTCTGGTTGAATCATTTTGGGTTGCCTTTATACCCGTGCTAACTCAAAATGCAGGCTCCAGCAAGGCTATAAGCTACCATATTTGAGGCATGGAATTTTAGGGTTAGTC
>CAZOBX010000171.1:0-12763 GCA_964578045.1 uncultured Kangiella sp.
GTTCTAGGTTCTAGGTTCTAGGTTCTAAGTTCTAAGTTCTGAGTTCTAAGTTCTAAGTTCTGAGTTCTAAGTTCTGAGTACTAAGTTCTGAGTTCTAAGTTCTAAGTTCTGAGTACTAAGTTCTGAGTTCTAAGTTCTGAGTTCTGAGTTCTAAGTTCTGAGTTCTAAGTTCTGAGTTCTGAGTTCTAAGTTCTGAGTACTAAGTTCTGAGTTCTGAGTTCTAAGTTCTAAGTTCTAAGTTCTTGAGAAATTTAGTTATCAGACTGATAACATCAATTTTATTCTCTTATAGAACCTAGTACTTATCACTTTATCTCAATTTTACTCTCTTATAGAACTTAGTACTTATCACTTTATCCCAATTTTATTCTCTTATAGAACTTAGTACTTATCACTTTATCTCAATTTTATTCTCTTATAGAACTTAGTACTTATCACTTATCACTTATCACTTATCACTTATCACTTATCACTTTTTCTCAATTCTATCCTCGTCTTCTCACCAATCCCATAAGTCCGAGTAAAACGATCCACCATCCCATCGAGCCACTGTGATGGACATCAACATCGACATCGACATGGGTATCCGGTCCGTCAAAAAAGTTGTCATTGTTAACAGATTCAATCGGTAAACCTCTCAATGATGAAAACTCCTGCCCGGCATCGGCTATCACTTCACCGGTTATAACGTCGATCAGATTTAATTGAATATCATAATAACCTGCTGGATAGCCTTCGTTAAAGGTTAAGTCAATAAATTCCGTTTGATTGCCTAGACTAAAATTGTCAGAAAATAGGATTTGTTGCCATCCTTCAGCCAGGTTGATAATAGCGATTTCAGCATAAACCGTATCACCAATACGTTGAGTTTCGATATCATATTCTAAAGTTAAATCTGTATAAAAACCATCGGTATCAAAATCGCCGAACAAATCGCTGGCTACAAAGCTAATTGAAGTATCATTGATCTCATCTTCCAATGGCAGGGCAAATAGGTCAGAGTCTTCTTCTGGACCAATGGTCGCGACTATATCACTGAATCCCACTTCATATAGGTCAATTAAAAAATCATACTGATTAGTTGGAAAGTCAGAATTTAAGATGAAAGTGACGCTATATTCGTCACCAATATCATCGGAAAAAAGAGTGAAATCCTCGGTTACGAAGAATTCTGTCCAGGGTCCGCCGTTCTCACTGTAATAAATAATCGCATAAACATCAGCAAATTCTGCAGTATCCAGGTCGGCATCAAAATCAATGCCAAACTGGCTATAGTAACCATCTCCATCAAGGTCAACGTCAAGAAAACTGGTAGCTGAATAAAATGAGAACCCAAATGCATGACTCGAAATCACAGGGAATTCATCTCTCAATTTTTTTACAGGAGTACTAGTTTTTGAGTATAAATCGACACTTCTATTTTTGCTGGATTCACTTCGCCGACTGATGGATACTTTACCGCCCGTTTTGCTTGTCAGCTCTTTTTGCTTGGTCACAATCTTAACCGAAGGACTAAAACTAGACAGCTTATCGCGTAAGGAAGAATCACTGTTAGTGCTAGCAGAAACGCTAGGTGGTGCGGCATACAAATAGCTTGAGCCAAGGAACAATACGATTATCGCAAATAAATTCTTCATGATATTCTCCAGATACATCTTAATAATCAAAGTCAATAAACCAAATTCATATCGCTTTATACTGCGATTTCCTCTATTAAAGCCTAATTGGACTGAACGAAACCTGAACCCTTGAATTAGAATGATTGTCAGTCGCGTGCTATTGCAGAACCTATCCCACATCCGTGGTATAGTTGCGATATAAAAAAAAGACCTAATTCTAGCCGTTTTTAGATGCCTTAATAACACCACAAAAAATATGGGAAATCCTATGAAAAACAAATACATTGGTTATGCCTCACTCGCGCTACTAGCCATGCTTGCAACTGCGTGCAGTGATAAACCTGCTGACTCAAAAACAGAATCTGCAACCGAAAAACAAGCCATATCACAAGAAAAACTCTCTACAACGGCCGAACCAATAAAGCAAAATCCGCGGTTCGATATCTACAAAAAAGTTAAGTTAACCAGTGACTTAAGTCATCTCAGTGAAAATCAAAAGAAAATGATTGGTCTACTAATAGATGCCTCTAAAATCATGGATGAACTCTACTGGCGTCAGGCTTTTGGCGATAAACAACAATTATTGACTTCAATTTCGAACCAAAAAGCTCGCAAATTTGCCGACATTAACTATGGCCCTTGGGACCGTTTGGCGGGCGACCAATCTTTTCTTGCTGAATTTTCCGAAAAGCCGTTAGGTGCTAATTTTTACCCTGAGGATATGACCAAAGAAGAATTTTCTAAAGCAAACATGGATGATGCCAAAGGACTTTATTCAGTTGTTAGGCGTGATGATAAAAACCAATTATTTACCCTTCCCTTTCATAAGCTATTCGCGAAAGAACTTGCTGAGACCGCAAAAATATTGGTCGATGCGGCAAATTACGCGAAAGATAAGGAATTCAAGAATTATTTAATCATGCGAGCTAAAGCATTGACCACTGATGATTTTCAGGCCAGTGATTTTGCCTGGATGGATATGAAAAATAATCCGGTCGAACTGGTTATCGGTCCGATAGAAACCTATGAAGATTTGCTATTTGGATATCGCGCCGCCTATGAATCTTATGTATTAATCAAAGATTTATCCTGGAGTGAAAAGCTGTCCCGATTCGCCGCATTCCTACCAAAATTACAGAAAGGCTTACCGGTCGATGAAAAATACAAACAGGAAACTCCAGGCACAGATTCGGACTTAAATGCTTATGATGTTATCTACTATGCAGGTCACAGCAATGCAGGCTCTAAAACAATCGCAATAAACCTGCCAAATGACGAACAAGTTCAACTGGCAAAAGGCACTCGCCGCTTACAACTTAAAAATGCCATGAAGGCAAAATTCGAACATATTCTAGTGCCTATTGCCGAAAAATTGATCGCCGAAGAACAGCGCCAATTTATTACCTTTGATGCGTTTTTTGCCAATACCATGTTTCATGAAGTAGCCCATGGTTTGGGGATCAAAAACACACTCGATGGTTCTGGCACAGTCAGAAATAGTTTAAAGGAAACCGCTTCCTCTCTTGAAGAAGGAAAAGCCGATATATTAGGTTTGTATATGATTTCTGAACTCTATAAATCCGGCGATTTAACTGACGGCAAAATAATGGATAATTATGTGACTTTTCTTGCCGGCATTTTTCGCTCGGTAAGGTTTGGCGCATCAAGTGCTCACGGTAAAGCCAATATGGTTCGTTTCAATTTCTTTAAGGAATTAGGCGCATTCAGTAGAGATGAAATAAGTGGCCGCTATAGTGTTAATTTTGACAAAATGACGATAGCCATGAATAAACTTTCGAAGCTTATTCTAACGCTTCAAGGCGATGGTGATTATGAGGGTGCGGTCAAGTTGTTAGCCACTAAAGGCGTTATTACTGATCAATTAGCCGCTGATCTAGTGTTGTTGGAAAAGGCCAATATTCCCGTTGATATTGTTTTCGAACAAGGTAAAGAAGTCTTGGGACTGTAACCGCACCACCTGAAAGGGGAGTGTGGAAGTGTCCTCACAAGACAGCCATTGTTATTCCAAATTTAGTTAAAAAAGTAGGGTGGGCAATCTCTTCTGCCCACGTTGGATCTTTGAAATGTACGAAGATAGTAGGCTAAAATGACTGCCCACCCTTATAAAATAAGCCTCTACTCAACTTGTGTACTGTCAATTTAAAGTCACCAGCAGAGCCTTCGCCCAAGCCATCGCATTAGGCGGTAGATATACAAAGACTGATTATATAAAGGTTAATATGGAACTAAAAGATAAAGTAATCGCCATTACAGGTGCCGCTCAAGGGCTGGGTGCACAAATAGCGCTGCGTCTTGGTCAACAGGGCGCAAAAATTGCGTTAGTCGATGTTAAATTAGAAAAGCTACTGACCCTAAAAGCTGATCTTAAGGAGATAAATATAGACGCTGAATGCTTTGTTGCGGACGTATCTTTGGAACAACAGGTATGTGATTTATTCCAGTCGATAGATTCCCATTTTAGCCAGCTCGACGCCCTTGTTAATAACGCTGGAATTATTCGTGATCAGTTTTTAAACAAACTCAACAAACAAAATGAAATTGAATCGCATAGCTTATCTGACTGGCAGTCTGTCATTGACGTTAATCTTACCGGTGTTTTTCTGTGTGGACGAGAAGCGTCAAAATTAATGATTAAGAACAAAACTCAAGGTGTTATTGTCAATATCTCTTCAATTTCAAAAGCAGGAAACTTAGGACAAAGTAATTATTCTGCTGCGAAATCGGGAGTCGTCGCACTAACCGTAACCTGGGCGAAAGAGCTTGGTCGGGTAGGAATCAGAGTTGGCGCAATTGCTCCGGGATTTATAGAAACTGAAATGACGCAAAGTATGAAACCAGAAATCCTGCAACAAATCGCCTCGGCCGTACCGCTACAGAGAGTAGGAAAGCCAGATGAAATAGCTCATACTGTACAATTTATTTTGGAAAATGATTATTTTTCCGGGCGAACAATTGAGGTCGACGGAGGCCTCAGAATTTAACTGGAAAGCTAATTCAACCGCTCATTGAGTTGATAAACGACCATAAACCAGGTCATTCCGACCGCCATGCTTTTGTCAGATTCTACGCCGACAATATCTTCTCGCCATTGATTCGCTTCTCCAATATCTTGCTCATAATCACTATAAATTTGCAAGGCAGAAGCCGGATCGCGAAAATCTTCTGGGATCCACTTATTTTGATAAGCAAACTTTACCGCGTCTTCTTCATTCGGAAATTGCTCTTTCAAATCCCGACCGAGTATTTGCCTGACGTATGAGGCAAAACCAGATTCCAGAATATCCAGGGTACCGCTAGAAGTTTCTTCGATGGGCATATCATCACTAAATTGAGATAATTTATCCGCATACTTGGCTTCCATTTGAGCAATTAATTCGAATTCTTGCTTGGAGAGTTTTGATATATCACCATCAACGGCATTCAGCGTTTCAGCTAACTGAGAGAAGACTATTTTGTCTTCACCCGATAATTGTTCAATCATTTTACTTAATACGTTTTTCATTAATATTCACCACAACTAATTACTTTCACCTGTTAAAACACTAAAAGACTATATCACCACGGAGAAACGAAGGAAAAGCTCTTACCTATTGTTCGCTTCACCGAGCCTCCGTGGTATAGTTTCTTTTATCTTTTGTTTTTATCGTGCAGGTTCAACCTGTAAACCTTTGTCTGCATAGGACTGTAAATCAATGCCAAATGCCGTATTTTCATAGGCTTTAATAATTTTGTAAGGTTTTGATTCAGCATCCAATTGCATTTTTGACATGTCAATTATTCGTTCTTTTCTATTTTGTTTATATTCGTCCAATATCAACAAAACTTTTGGTTTTAGTTTTAATTTGCGGTTGGCTGCGATAACGATCCCAACTTCACCATTTTCCATTTCTACAATTGAACCGGGTGGATATAAACCACGCCACTCGACAAATTTGATCACCATGCGTTCATCAAAATGCGATCTCTTACCCGCCATTAATATTTTGTAAGCATCCACCACCGACATAGATTTTCTATACACCTGAGGGCTAGTCAATGATTCGAAAACATCCACTATACTCACCAATTTAACTTCATCAGACAACTTGTCACCTTTAAGTCCTCTAGGATATCCTTGACCTTCCAATCTTTCATGATGATTGATGGCTATATCGATACAACTAGACGTCAAATCCTTTTTACTTTGTAAGATATCGAATGCGAATTTAGGATGTTGTGCCATCGCCGCCATCTCATTTTGATTGAGTCGCCCAGCTTTAGTTAATAACTTACTGTCTACCTTTACCTGGCCAATATCGTGAAGTAATGCTCCCATACCAATGTCTTCTAGTCGAGATTCGTTGTAACCGAGAAACCTTGCAAACCCAATTGAAAGAATACTGACGTTCAATGAATGCTCAGCCCGTGAATCACTTTTACTCTTAAGCAGTGTCATCATCAACATGGCATCTTCATTTTTTAAGACTTGCTTGACATTCTCTTTGACAATATGTCGTACACCGTGCAGATCGAAATCTTCTCCCAGCATGATTCGATCCATAACGCCTTTCATCAACTGCGAAGATTTCTTAAATCGACTTGCGGCAGGTCGAATCTTATTTGTCAGGAAATTTTTCCCCGATTCTAAGTTATCTTTGTTTTTCTCAATAAAAGAAGTTGAAGTACTTGTGGCTAATCGATAGTTTTTGAATTCCACTTCACTACGAAAGTCGATATAGACGAATTTGCATTGACTCATAACCGCATCAATATCTTGCTGGTTTTCTATGCTAAACCCCTGCAATAAAAAATTGGACTCACTCCAATCTTTGTCCAGTTCGCTCACAAACATTCCGATTTGCAGATCTTCAGAAAAAACTTTAATTCTTTTTAAATGTTGAAAGCTCATTTAATTAATTCCTGTTAACCACCAAGATCATTCATGAAACTGTAGAATATTTCGAACATCTCTACTAATTCTTTTTGCACTTGGTTCGCCTTGTTTTCATTGTAATCCAAATTAATTTCTGTCATATAAGTCGCTTGAGAAAGTTCTAACTGCAAGGCATGGATATTGTTCTCCGGCTCACCATAAGCCCGGGTAATATAACCCCCTTTAAAACGCCCATTAACTACTTTTGTATAATCATGGGGCTCCCATTCATCAATTTTCTGTATCAATTCTATCGAACAACTATGGTGATTATAGTCACCAAAATTAAAATCGGGTAGTTTACCTTCGAAAAATCGGGGAACTTTAGATTTAATTGAATGAGCTTCGAATAACAAAGCAGCGCCAAATTTCGCTTTTATTTCTATGAGGCTAGCTTGCAATTTATCATGATAAGGCTTCCAATATTTTTCAATTCTGTCACTGATAGCATCTTCAGTCGGTTTTCTATTAGGCAGATATATCGGCTGCCGGTCAAATTGTGTGGTAGGACATAATTCAGTTGTGTCCTGACCGGGGTACAAGTTCTGGTCATCCTGAGGTCGGTTCAAATCGATCACATATCGGCTAAATTTTGGATTAATCAAATAACACCCGTTGTCTACCGCAAATTGATATAGACGGTCTAAAAACCAGTCCGTATCGACCATCTCTTTTGCCGACTCAGTCATTGAAGATAATAGTTGTCGCGGTATTTGAATGCCATTGTGGGGCATAGAAATTAATATTGGCCGATGACCTTTAACAAATTCAAAAATTTCATCTGGCATTCAGTTTGGACTCACTTATTGTTTCAGGCTTCAGGATAGGAATGATATTGATATCTAGGGTCTGTCGATCTTTCACACCCTGGCTATGCTAATCATTATAAAGCAGCAATCATTATAAAACATTAATATTTATTTTTTGCTGCTTGTATATACAAGCTGACAGGCGCATAATTCGCCCATGAATAGAAATGTCGCTCGATATACTCAAGTCAAAAACTACGTACTAAGCGGTATTAGCGATGGCAGCTGGGGTACTGGAGAAAGAGTACCGTCAGAAAATGAGCTGGTTGACCTCTGTAATGTCAGTCGCATGACTGCCAGACGTGCCCTTCAGGAACTGTTACTGGAAGGAACCTTGGTACGAATTAAAGGCAAAGGTAGCTTTGTAGCCCGGGAAAAGCAGCAATCCTCCTTACTCCAAATAAATAGTATCGCCAGCGAAATACGTCAACAGGGGGATGTTCATCATTCGAAATTAATGAAACTGGAAAGACAACAAGCCACTCTGGAGTTAAGCGAAGCCATGAGGGTAGCCGTTGATAGCGAACTTTTTCATTCAAAAGTTTTGCATTACCAGAATGATGTCCCAATCCAATTGGAATATCGCTGGGTCAACCCTGATTCCGCTGAGGATTATGTCAATCAGGATTTCACAAACAAAACTCCCAGTGAGTATTTAACCGAGGTCGCACCGGTCACTGAAGCAGAACACAAAATAGAAGCCGTCATTGGCGGCACAGAAGACCGAGATTTTTTAATAATTGACTCGGATGAAGCAATGTTATTGCTCAAAAGAACGACCTGGTGCGGTGATCAGTTGGTTAGTTTTGCCAAGCTTTACCACCCTGGCAACCGATATAGTTTTGGCACAAAATTTCAACCAAAATCTTAGGGCCTGTTGATCTTTCATAAGTCATCACTGTTACGGCTAAAATATCGTCAATCTAGGCACGACGAATGTGGTTTGGTTAGAGCCTGCCCCATGAGCGTAGCGAGTGCTTTGGGTATTCCAAATGAATGAGGAGCGACAACGAGTGACGGTATTTTAGCCGCAACCCGAAGGGCCGGGCGATTTTTCCGTCTAACGTCGTTATCAGTCGTTTATTTAGAATAACTAAAAAGCACTTCTTCTGCTTAGTTAGACAAAAAAAGCGCCTCGGTAGTGATGATTTATGAAAGATCAACAGGCCCTAAACAAAAACTAAAATAGGGGTCACTATTCAGCGAATAATTGTAGTGGTGGTGTCATCCCTCAAGAAATTCGTATTATTCTGACTTTCGACCTCTTCCTACCAAAAGTAGGTCCCTTGAGGGAACCCTCTCCCTCTGGGAGAGGATTATTTTAATTATATAGTTACAAAATAGTTATCTAGCGAGGAAATTATAGATGTCTAATTCTCAAAATACAGACCCTAGAATCGATAAAACAAGAATCATCAAAGCGCCCACCGGCACTAAGTTGACGGCAAAGTCCTGGTTGACCGAAGCGCCTTTGCGCATGCTGATGAATAACCTGGACCCTGACGTTGCCGAAAATCCTCAAGCCCTGGTGGTTTACGGCGGAATTGGGCGAGCCGCCAGAGATTGGCAGTGTTTTGATGCGATTGTCGAACAACTGAAAAACTTAGAAGATGATGAAACTCTATTAGTTCAATCGGGTAAGCCGGTAGGTGTTTTTAAAACTCATGCAGATGCCCCAAGAGTTTTGATTGCCAACTCAAATCTGGTCCCCCACTGGGCCAACTGGCAGCATTTTAATGAGCTCGATAAGAAAGGTCTGATGATGTATGGCCAAATGACCGCCGGCTCCTGGATTTATATCGGTAGCCAGGGCATCGTGCAAGGTACTTACGAAACCTTTGTAGAAGCCGGTAGACAGCATTTTGAAGGTAACACTAAAGGTAAATGGATTTTAACCGGCGGATTAGGCGGCATGGGAGGCGCACAGCCACTCGCAGCGGCAATGGCTGGATATTGTATGATTGCGGTCGAATGTGACGAAAGCCGCATCGACTTTCGAATAAGCAACCGTTATTTAGACAAAAAAGCCAAGTCACTCGATGAAGCGATGGAAATGCTCAGTGATGCCTTAACAAAAGGTGAAGCCGTTTCGATTGGTTTATTAGGCAATGCTGCTGATGTATTTCCTGAAATGGTTAAGCGCGGAATTAAGCCAAATTTAGTCACCGATCAAACCTCTGCCCACGATCCCATCAACGGTTATTTACCAATAGGTTGGACCGTCGAAGAATGGCGCCAACAAATTATTGAAAACCCCAATCATGTTGCCAATGAGGCACGAAAATCAATGGCTATTCAAGTTCAAGCCATGCTCGATTTCTTTCATGATGGGATTCCTACGGTTGATTATGGTAATAATATTCGTCAGGAAGCTTACAACGTCGGCCTAAAAAATGCGTTCGATTTCCCAGGCTTCGTACCGGCCTACATTCGTCCCCTTTTCTGTCGTGGTGTAGGCCCTTTCCGTTGGGTTGCGCTGTCTGGCGATCCAGAAGACATTTACAAAACCGACCAAAAAGTAAAAGAATTAATCGCTGATGACCCTCATCTACACAATTGGCTTGATATGGCCAGAGAACGTATCGATTTCCAGGGACTTCCCGCCAGAATATGCTGGGTGGGTCTAGGGATTCGCCACAAGCTCGGATTGGCCTTTAATGAAATGGTAAGAAACGGCGAACTAAAAGCGCCAGTGGTGATCGGTAGAGATCATTTGGATTCCGGTTCTGTGGCTAGTCCGAATAGAGAAACAGAAAGTATGAAAGATGGATCCGATGCAGTCTCCGATTGGCCACTACTCAACGCAATGCTAAACGTAGCGGGCGGCGCAACCTGGGTATCACTTCACCATGGCGGGGGCGTAGGAATGGGATACTCACAACATTCTGGTATTGTGATTTGTTGTGACGGAAGCGCAGAAGCTGACGCGCGAATTGCTAGAGTTTTATGGAATGATCCCGCTACTGGTGTAATGCGTCATGCCGATGCCGGTTACGATATTGCGAAACAATGCGCACGAGAAAATGAATTAAATTTGCCGATGATAGATTGAATAGCCACCTTGGATATTAACGTTTATTTTAATTCATAAAATACTAAACTGTAAGGGCTTTTTGAAAAGTCCTTGGTCGGAGTAGCGATAGACAAATTATCAATCTCTGTTTTTTTAGCTGAAATAAAAACTCCGGGCGCTGACAAAGCGCCCTACAAAGAATATTAAAGAGATCAAATTATGAACACCTTTATCATTAAACCAGGCCAACTAAGTCTGCAAGATTGCCGCTTTATTTTTGAAAATAAAGTTAAATTAGAACTCGATCCAGATTGTTTTGAATCGATCAATCAATCAGCAATGATGGTACAAAAAGTCATCGATGATAAGAGAACCGTATACGGGATCAATACTGGGTTTGGACTTTTAGCTTCAACCAGTATTCCTAACGATAAACTACAACTATTACAAGAAAGTTTAGTGTTATCACATGCCGCTGGAGTGGGTGAACCTATAAAGATCGAGACTGTTAGACTTCTAATTGCTCTTAAGATCAACAGTTTATCACAAGGATTCTCAGGTATTAGGCTGAAAGTTATTCAAACCTTAATGAATTTAGTTAACCAGGATATTTTTCCAGTTATTCCCGAAAAAGGCTCGGTTGGCGCATCCGGCGATCTGGCCCCACTTGCCCATATGAGTTGCACGCTGCTCGGCGTGGGTGAGGTATTTTATAAAGGTGAAAAAATACCCGCACATATCGCTCTGGGAAAAGCAGGGGTCGATAAATTAGACCTTGCCGCAAAAGAAGGATTAGCACTGCTAAACGGCACTCAAGCCTCAACAGCGATTGCCTTAGCCGGGCTATTCCAAGCCGAAAACTGTTTTGCCGCAGCGATAGTTGCTGGCTCTCTATCGGTTGATGCGGCACTTGGAAGTGTTGCGCCTTTTGACGCGCGTATTCATCAAGCCCGAGGCCATTTGGGTCAACAACAAACTGCTGCTGCTTATTTAGAGATGCTACAAGGTAGTGAACTGTTAGACTCTCACGCCGATTGCGGCAAAGTACAAGATCCCTATTCACTGCGTTGTCAGCCTCAGGTAATGGGTGCAATCTTAGATCAAATCAGATTTCAAGCAAGTGTATTATTAACCGAAGCCAATGCCGTTTCAGATAATCCACTGGTCTTTACTAAAGAAGGTGATATTATTTCTGGTGGTAATTTCCATGCAGAACCCGTTGCCCTTTCTGCTGACTCGTTAGCAATAGCCGTATCTGAAATCGGCGCAATAAGCGAAAGAAGAATCGCGTTAATGCTGGATAAACACCTCAGTCAATTACCTCCTTTTTTAGTGAATGATAGTGGAGTTAATTCAGGCTTTATGATTGCTCAGGTGACTGCAGCGGCTTTGGCCAGTGAAAATAAAACCCTCGCTCACCCAGCCTCGGTAGATAGTTTACCAACATCGGCGAATCAGGAGGACCATGTCAGCATGGCAACCTTTGCCGCACGCAAGCTGGTTGAAATTGCATACAATGTCACAGGGGTTGTAGCAGTCGAAATGTTATGTGCAGCGCAAGGTGTTGAACTAAGAGCTCCATTAATCTCATCGGAAAAAAATCGCGAGGCGATTAGGATCATCAGAACCAAAGCCGCTCATTATGAAAAGGACCGTTATATGGCAAGTGACATTGAAGGCATCATGCAATTAATCTTCGATGGCAAATTTAATGACTTTGCTCAATTGGTTGAATTGCCGTCTTTAGATTAAACTGTACCAATAAATCTAAAATAAAATGACCTTGTTCACCACGGAGGCACGGAGAAACGGAGATCAAAAAGCAGCTAATAAACACTGTTTTGTTTTATCTCTTGGCCTTGTTTCTGTTCTCCGTTTCTGCGAGCCTCTGTGGTGAATATTTCTTTAGTCTTTTTACTTTAACCTGAACTCGGGATAAGAATAACCATCCAGCACAACTCATTTAGCGGCTCTCCGCGTTTAGCTTACTTCCAATAGCTCGCTATTACTGCGCAAGCTCGCCTTGATAGCCACTAAATGAGTCGTACTGGTCCAAATTTCAGTACTAGATTTTACCTAGCCTATTGTTATTTAATGTATTATTCTAAAAATTATAAGTGTGTGCTGGCTATTCTTATCCCGAGTTCAGGTTACTCTAATTCTGTTTTTCTATTTGGTATATAGTGCTTCATTTCTATCACGCAGATTATAGTTTGAAATCATCACTTCGCCATATGCACCGGCACTACGAATCGCAATCATATCTCCTCGTTTAGTTTCCGGTAGCTTGACCGCTTTACCAAAACAATCGGTCGATTCGCAAATAGGCCCAACGACATCATACTCAACGATTTTTTTGCTGCTTGAAAGATTATCGATCTGATGATAA
>CAZOBX010000172.1:0-11737 GCA_964578045.1 uncultured Kangiella sp.
AAAGGACTCGTCAAAGCTGGCCCCATGAGCGGAGCGAATGCTTTGGGTCTTCCCCACGAGTGATGCCTTGTTCAACTTTCCTAGCTGAGCACTGAAGCCTGCATCTTGAGGTGGAACGGGTATATAGGTTGACGCATAGGAAAAGCTTGCCCCGTGCCAAAAGTAGCTCCCTTAAGGAAAATGCATTGGGTACGTAGTTCGCCTATTTGTCACAATGGTTACTCAAATCATTGTTGGGCTTTGCTAAGCCCAGCACCAACCTAGCAAAATAATTAAGCGTATTGATGAATCAAAGACTGCCAAGATCTTTGTTGTTCAGCCAGTTGGTTCTTGAGCTCTTTATATTGCTGAGACAGCTGGCTTTTTTCAACATTTTCCACTAAATGATCTTTGGTCACTTCGAGCCAGTTCTTTTTCGCCTGATAAAATTCACCGATTTGTCTGACCAACTGCTCATATTCTTCATGAAGGCTGGCTATAATTTGGTCTTTATCGGGTAAACTTAATTTCAAAAGCGAACCCTGAGTTTTGTTAAGTTGTTGCGCTGCGATCGATCGAGCAATTTTTTCTTCAGGAATTTTTTTCAAATTTTTCGCCAGCCCGAATAAACTTAAACTTTTGATCAACCACTTAGTTGGATCGAACTGCCACCACTTAATCGCATTTCGATAATCCCATTGAAAGGCATGATGAAAATTATGATAGCCTTCACCAAAGGTTAAAAGAGCAAGTAAAGGATTGTCTTTTGCCGTGTTCTTATCGCTGTAAGGTTGCTTTCCCCACATATGGGCCAGTGAATTTATACAAAAAGTGATATGATGACTCATAACAAGTCTCAAGAAACCAACTAACAAAAGACTGCCAATAATATTGCCGGTAATCATTCCGAATAACAGCGGAATGCCAAAATTTGTCAGCAAAACTAATAATAAATAATGTTTATGCTGCCACATCACAACTGGATCCCGTTGCATATCACTGACGTTTTTGTAATCGTGATAGCGATGAGCCTGGTGTTCACGTAACATCCAACCAATATGGGAATACCAGAAACCCCGTTTTGCCGAATAAGGATCTTTATCATTCTCATCAACGTGCTGGTGATGCACTCGATGATCGGAACACCAGTGAAGGGCACTATTTTGAACCGCAAATGCACCACCAATTGCGTAAATAAATCGCACTACGCTATTGGCTTCGTAGGCTTTGTGAGACCACAGCCGGTGATATCCCGCGGTAACTGACAATTCACAAAAGCAAAGCGCCAGGATTGCAGCAACAATAGTTGAAGTTTCGAAGCCTTCGATATAAGCGTATAAGGGAACGCCGATAGCCGCGACAACAAAAGTAATTGAAAATACCAACAGGTTAAGCCAGATGATACTGGGTTTTTTTGCGGTCGCTTGTGATTGCATTTTTGAAGATTCCTGCATGGAGGCGTAATGTCCAATTAATTTGAAGGTTGCGTACAGATGTACGCTCAACTTATTGCTAGTATAGCTGCGAATTTTTGTAATAGCAATTGAGAATACGCTTGTTAGCTGAAATTATTGAGATTAATAACTTCTTGTGTAAACTAGCCTGTTTTCAGTTTACAATTCCAGTTATCGGCAGTGCCAGAAATAAAACGAGCCTTTTATGACCATTAGTCGTTCGCAACAAAAAGAAAATACCAGACGCGCGATCATTGATGCGGCTATCAGTCAGTTAAGTGCAGAACAAAGTTTTGCTACTTTGAGTTTGCGGGAGGTGGCACGCCAAGCGGGTATTGCGCCAACTTCTTTCTATCGCCATTTTAGCGATATGGAGTCTTTGGGACTGACTTTAATTGATGAATGTGGTCTCGCGTTACGTCAAATCATGCGAAAAGCTCGTAAGCGTTTTAAAAAAGGCGGTAGTGTTATCCGCACCTCGGTGAAGATTTTTATGGAGTTTACCGAGACTAATCCTAATATATTTAGACTGTTATTTCATGAACGATCTGGCACCACTCACGCGCTTAGAACGGCGGTGGAAAGAGAAATTCAGTTTTTCATCGTGGAACTGACCGACTATATTCAAACCGTCGGTTATGACAAAGAACCTGCTTTTGCCCAGGCAGAAGCAATGGTTGCGGTGGTGTTCAATGCGGGAGCCGGATCATTGGCTGCAAAGCCGAACCATCGTAAACATATTGAACAAAGAGCAATTCAGCAGCTGCGATATATTGCCGCAGGAGCGAAAACTTTGCATTTGTCCAAAAAGAACAATAAATAGTCTAGAGTAGGTTTAATCAAGTTTATAGCGCAGATGACGAAATTGGGGCCCACGGGATATTTGTTTGAGCAAAGGTACGATATTAGTGGGTGCTGGCTTGAAACTCGGCAGGCAATACCAGTTTTGACCGTAACCTTTGTAAGTGATTAGTTGTGATTTTTGCTTTCGCCAGAACTTGATTCGAGGTGGCATTTGTCGCAGAGTGATTTGCATACAGCCTTGATCTTTGGGATCGGATTCTATTTTTACTATTTGTTCATTCATTTTGGTCTATCTGATATTTCTAGCATTTCTGGGGTTTCTAGATTAATTATAGTGAATAATTTAAAATTTCGCATTAATATTACCTTATTACCCGTTTAAATTAACCATTCCTATGTCAACGACTGAATCAGATACAGAAAAACTTTTGCAGATTTTCAATCGGCTTTTTATGCAGACGGAAAATACCCTGCTAAAAATGGGCGCGAACGAACCTTTTTACCGAGCTGCAAAGGATGGCCAAAAGGCGATTGTTTTTGCTCGCGAGGATTTTTTTTCCAGTGCTTTGCATGAGATTGCCCATTGGACAATCGCCGGAAAAGAACGTCGAGAAATAGATGATTTTGGCTATTGGTATGAACCTGAAGGTCGTAGTGACGAGCAACAAAAGAAATTTGAGCAAGCGGAAATCAAACCCCAGGCTGTTGAGTGGCTATTGTCTTTAGCCTGTAATCATCCTTTTCATTTCTCCGCGGATAATTTATCTCAAGCGATTGATGCTTCAGATAATTTTAAACGTCAGGTGCGAAGCCAGGCAAAGGATTATCTAGCGTCTTCTATGCCTAAAAGAGCTCTATTATTTTTCGAGCAATTAAAGCAATATTATCGCAACGGCCAAGAGGTTGTTTTACCCAGTGTTTAAACTTGGATTAATTATCAATCCTTTCGCCGGTGTTGGAGGTCGAGTTGGTCTTAAAGGTAGCGATGGTAATCAAATCAGAGAAAGAGCGATAAGCTTGGGCGGATTAAAGCTCGCCGGTGAAAAAACAAAAAACTGTCTCCGTCAATTTGAAAATCATTTTGCAGATATCGAAGTTTATACGGTTTCTGGAGAGATGGGCGCCGACGTTTGTGCTGAGCTAGGTTTAGACCATAAAGTGATTTATCAAGCGGCGGAACCGTCTTTTGAGTCAGATACCAAATCTGCAGTTGAAATTTTGCAACAACAAAACCTGGATTTATTGTTATTTGTAGGCGGCGATGGCACCGCTAGAAATGTGTTTGAAGTTTATGATGAACAGCAGCCTGTTTTAGGTGTACCGGCTGGGGTAAAAATTCATTCGGGCGTTTATGCGATTTCAGCGGAAGCAGCCGGATTTTTAGTGCGAGATTTGATTGAAGGTAAAATGCTGAGTTTAATAGAGGCGGATGTCGTTGATCTTGACGAGCAAGCATTTCGGCAAGGCAAGGTGTTTACCAGCAGGTATGGTTATCTACAAATTCCGGCATCATTGTTATATGTTCAGGCTGTAAAATATGGCAATCAAGAAATAGAAGAATTGGTGTTTGAAGATATCGCTGCTGAAGTCATCGAATCGATGCAGGATGAAACTTATTATGTGATAGGCTCAGGTACCACCTGCGCGACGATTATGCAACAGCTTGGCCTAGACAATACTTTGCTTGGGTCGGATATTGTTTTTCAGGAGTCTTTGTTTAAATCGGATGTAGTAGAAAAGGATTTATTACAATTGCTTAGTAGCGGTGTAAAAGTCATTTTTATTATCACTGCAATAGGCGGGCAAGGTCATATCCTTGGGAGAGGTAACCATCAAATTAGTCCTGAGGTGGTTAAGCTGGCTGGTTGGAAAAATTTTCAGCTTATTGCTGCCAAGTCAAAATTAAATGAATTAGATGGTCGCCCTTTGTTGGTCGATACCGGTGATATTGAACTGGATCATCAGTTGTTTGGAACTAAGAAAGTCATTACCGGTTATCGGGATTTTGTGCTTTATCCTGTTGGCGGCTGAGTTATCAACTAGCTAATAATGCGGTGGCAATTCAATCTGACCACCATCAGAACTCGAATCACCCATTCGCTCAACTTGCGAAATAATATTTTCAACAATCCGTGTTAATTTATTAATATCATTTTGTTGCTGAATAAGCGCTTGATTAAGCTCGTCAATCGAATGATCCTGGAAGGTGATTTTAGTTTCAAGCTCTTCAATTCTTTGAACGGCATTTTTCAAGTCGATTTGATCTTCTTGTGACATTTAAAGCAACTCTTCTATTTGGTCGCTCAAACTATCAGGCTTGTCTTTCGGCGCAAATCTTTTAACCACTTCGCCATTTCGATTGATCAAAAACTTAGTGAAATTCCATTTTATCCCTTTTGAACCCATAATTCCTGGCGCCTGGGACTTCATAAATTGATAGATAGGTGCGCTATTGTCGCCATTGACCTCAATTTTTTCGAATAACGGAAAGCTAGTCTGGTAGGTCAAATCACAAAAACTCTGGATGGCATCGCCATCGCCGGGTTCCTGTTTTCCAAATTGATTACAAGGAAAAGCTAATACACTAAACCCTTTCTCCGAATAATCTTTTTGTAATTTCTCCAGGCCTTCGTATTGAGGGGTAAAACCACATTTACTAGCGGTATTAACGATTAACAGGACCTTATCTTTATATTCTGACATCTGAACCTTTTCGCCTTTGATATTATTGCATTCAAATTGGTAGATGGTGTGTGCTGTTTCATTGTCATTGGACATAAAGGGCTTCCCGGTGGAATTGGTAAATATAAAGGACAAATATATTACACTTAATTAGACTATTTGGTAAGCTGCAGCTCCACATTTCTACATAGCTCCAGGATCCTAAGAAGAATGCCAAGAATTCTCTATAAAGTTTTTATTTGCAGCACTTTTTTGATTGCCAGCCATCTCTGCTTCGCCGGTCAACCCGTATTGTTAACTGATAACCAGCTAAATCAAGTTATATCAGTCAGAGAACAAGCGTTAAAAAGCAATCTAGGTTATGAAATCTTAGAGTCATTAACCACTGAAGTTGGTCCCAGAATGGCCGGTACAAAACAAGATACACTGGCAGTAAAATGGGCCGTTGAAAAATTCAAAACATTAGGTTTTGATAAAGTCTGGACTGAACCTGTGACTTACACTACCTGGAAACGTGGGGTTGAAACAGCGGAGGTCATTGCTCCGTTCCCACAGCCATTACATATCACTGCATTAGGTGGTTCGGTTTCAACAAGCGCAGAGGGATTGACGGCGCAAGTAGCACATTTTCATACTTTAAAGGATCTAAAGGCGGCCAAAGAACAGTTGGTTAAAGGTAAAATTGTGCTTATTAGTTATAAAATGGAACGTTTCCGAGATGGTCGCGGTTATCGTCCTGCGGTCGGCGCGAGAAGTCAGGGCGCTATTGAAGCGGCTAAAAAAGGGGCATTGGCGATCTTAATTCGATCGGTGGGCACAGACTCTCATCGCGTAGCTCACACCGGAATGATGAAATATCAAGATGATGTAATAAAGATCCCGGCGGCAGCATTGTCCAATCCGGATGCAGATCAATTGGTTAGAATTCTCAAAAGAGAAAAACCCGTTTTCATCAAGTTAAACATCGGCGCTCATCCTGCGGCTGAATTTACTTCTTACAATGTGATTGGCGAGATCACCGGTAACACCAAACCTGATGAGTACATCCTGTTGGGCGGACATCTGGATTCCTGGGATTTAGGAACCGGCGCTGTGGATGATGGGGCGGGTGTTGCATTAACCATGGCGGCTGCAACTCTAATAAAAAACAGCGGAATAAAACATTCAAGAACCATTCGGGTGGTTTTGTGGGCTAATGAAGAACAAGGATTAAAAGGCGCCGTAGCGTATGCTGAAGCACACAAGAAAGATATTAAACAGCATGTTATTGGTGCAGAATCCGATTTTGGCGCAGGCAGAATTTATCAGTTTTCTACCTTAGTGACTGAAAAAGATGTCGCTTTTATGGATCAAATGGAAAAAATATTGGCACCTCTTGGTATTACCCGAGGAGATAATAAGGCAGGACCCGGTCCAGACCTTATCCCACTTTATAAAAAGGGTATGTCGGTATTTAGGCTGTCTCAAGATGGTACCGATTATTTTGATCTGCACCATACCGCAGACGACACATTGGATAAAGTTGACCCTGAGGCACTCGCCCAAAACGTTGCAGCTTATTCTGTTTATGCATTAATGACTGCCCAATATCAAAGTGATTTGGCGCGCCCAAAAAAGGAATCTAAAAATGAACACTAATTCAGTGGAAAATACCAACGAGATTTTTGCGGCGTCGGACCGACAGGTTTATGAGATCCAAATCGCTCGTGGCGACAAATTAAATGCATTAACTGACGCCATGTACGCTTCATTAGTAGAACAACTAAAATACGCTGAATCCAATGATGAAATAAAAGTCATTTTTTTGCGCAGTGACAATAAACATTTTTGCGCTGGCAATGATTTAGCGGATTTCCTGGAGACTGAATTTAATCAGCAAAGCAACGTGGTGCAATTTTTAATTACAATTGCCAGTTTAACCAAACCAATTGTTTGCGCAGTAGGAGGCGCTGCGGTAGGGATTGGCACCACTATGTTGTTACATTGCGATCTCGTCTACGCCTGTGACGACAGCAAGTTTTCGGTTCCTTTTATTAAATTGGGATTAACGCCGGAAGGCGCTTCATCTAAATTATTAGCACAACGATGTGGAACGGCCAAAGCAAATGACTGGCTATTAACCGGAAGAACATTTCTTGCACAAGAAGCGCTAGATTCTGGATTGGTTAATGGAACTTTCGCGGATACTGAATCAACCTGGAATGAAGCTAGAAAGATTGCGCAAAATCTGGCTAGAAATTCCTCAAGAGTGCTAATTGAGACCAAGTCATTATTGAAAGCAGATCAAGTTGAAAATGTCATCGAGGTCATGAAAAAAGAAGCGGTAGTATTTGCAGAGAGCCTGGTAACCGAAGAATCTAAAGCGGCGTTTAGGGCTTTTTTGAACAAATAAAAATAAAAAATTAAAGATATTTTCACCAGGGACGCAAAGCTTTGCCTCCCGGGTGATTAAATTAGTGTTTTTATCTTTATTTTCTAAATCAATAAATAACAAACGGTAGTAATTAGAACCACTCCAATCAAGTTAAGACCGAAACCGTTGCGAACCATTTGCTGGATCGTTACCTGATCACTGCCATAAACAATCGCGTTAGGTGCCGTAGCGACTGGAAGCATAAAGGCACAACTGGCACTCATTGCAGCAGGTACCATTAATATTGCTGGGTCTAAATCGGCAGCTAATGCTGCGGCTGCAAGTATCGGCATGAGCAGGGCGGTTGTGGCAGTATTGCTGGTCATTTCAGTTAAAAATGTCACAGTCAGTGCGATCAGAGCAATGACAATGATGATAGGTAAAATTGTGACATTGGCTAAATAAGCGCCAATAAGTTCACTTAAACCGCTAGCACCAAACGCTTTCGCAATACAGATCCCACCGGCAAATAATAATAAAACACCCCAGGGAATCTTATTGGCGGTTTCCCAATTGAGTAATTTACCCTGTTTACCATCAACAATTTTGCCATCCGGAATAATAAAAAGCGCAATACAAGCGAGTAATGCAACACTTGCATCATTGGCTTTTGTCAGTCCTGTTAATTGACTCCAACCGCCGAAAGGTTCCTGGCGAGTGATCCATAATAACGCTGTAGCGGCAAACACCCACAAAACACGTTTTTCGATTGAGGTCCATTTTCCAGTTGCTGGTACATTAACCTGTAATGTTTCAGGAAGATTTCGAGTGATCCAAAGCATCGCTAAAGGAATGAATACCAACACCAAGGGCACTCCCCATTTCATCCAATCCAAAAATCCTAAGGATTGTCCAGTCGCTTCGTTATAGGTGGACATAAAAAGTGCGTTGGGCGGCGTACCAATCGGCGTACCGATCCCACCAATACTGGCTGAATAGGCTATCCCCAAAAGCAGGGCGCTGGTAAGTCGCTTATTGTTGGCACTTTCAACTGTGGCCAGCGCAACCGGCAATAACATCAGAGTGGTCGCAGTGTTGGATATCCACATGCTTAAAAGTGCGGAGGCTGCCATAAACCCCATCACCAGATGCTTGGGTGAAGAGCTGCCAAACAAATTAACCATCATCAGGGCGATCCGCCGATGGGCACCAGAATAAGCCATTGATTGAGACAAAATAAATCCGCCCAGTAGCAGTAATATCAAAGGATGGCCATATGCCCCGGCTACTTGATTAGAGGTAAGAATGCCACTCATGGTAAAAGCGGCAAGCGGGATCATTGAAGTCACCGGAATTGGGATCGGTTCAAAAATCCACCAAAGAGCGCACAAAAGGGTGATACTGGCGACAATGATAATTTCCGGTTTTACTCCTAAACTAAATAGAAATACGGCCAAAGAAACGGCAAGAAGCGGCCCGATCCATAAGAATCCTTTTTTAATGTTTTTCACAGAGGCGAATTTCCTTAAATAGACGTTATGCTCAATTTTATCCAGGTTTAGTCATAATCGAGCATAAGATTTGTAATTATTATAATATTTGAGGCTACACTTAATAAGTTAATGATATATTATTCTAGAAATAATAATAAACCAAAAATAGTTGCTATTCACAAGACTAACGGATTTGAGTAGTTACGACAATTAATAGAGCTTAAAATCAATGAGAGTAGAAGAATTAGGCTTGGCCTGTGGAGATATTCTGCAAATTCAGATTGGCGACAATGTTGATCAACGTCTCCCAGTTAAATTCATAGGCATTAACCCAACCTCTAGCATTATCGTCTCTGCGCCAATAACCGGTAAAGATAAAATCTATTTTGTTAGAGAAGGGCAGAATGTCACCTTAAGGTTTGTGGTTAAAAATGTGGTGTCAGGATTTTCAACTCGGGTGATGCAAACGCGTGGAATGCCCTATCCTTATTTGCATCTAGAGATACCCAAGGAAGTTCAAACGGTGGAAGTGCGAAAAGAAATCCGCGTTCAAACCGATATTAACGCTACTGCTATTAATAAAACCCATAACTCGCCCGCACTAACGGCAAAAATGCTCAATCTCAGTTGTTCCGGAGGTCGTATTGAATCAAACGCTAAAGTGGCACTGATGGACAATACGCTCAATATCACCATGCCACTAGTGATCGATAATATTGAAAGAATCGTCACCATGGATTGTCTGGTAACTTATGTTAAAGAAGACGAGGACGCCGGAAAATTTCTGTATGGTGTGAATATTGAAGATATTGATGAAGATGATAGTTTGTTCTTACGAGGGTTTATTTATCAGGAATTATTAAGGGTGATGCATATGATCTAGAATGGCTACGGGCTATGGGCTACGAGCTACGAGCTTAAATTGCTTTTTACTCGAAGCTCGTCGCTCGTTACTCTCAGCTAGTTCCTAGTTCGCATCAAGGAATTTTTCTGCATCTAAAGCGGCCATACAACCGGCACCAGCAGAAGTGACTGCTTGTTTATAAACTTGATCAGCCACATCACCAGCTGCATAAACACCTTCGACGCTGGTTGCCGTAGCATTACCTTTTAAGCCACTGGTTACGGTGATATACCCATTTTTCATGTCAACCTTGCCTTCAAAAATGCCTGTATTAGGGGTATGTCCGATAGCAATAAATACACCATCGACTTTAAGTTCATTGGTTGAATCATCTTTGGTGCTTTTAATTCTTAACCCGGTAACACCCATATTGTCGCCTAGTACTTCATCCAGGGTATTATCCCAATGGATGGTGATATTGCCATTCTTGGCCTTTTCAAATAAATGATCTTGCAGGATTTTTTCACTGCGTAGCGAATCACGACGATGGATCAGGTGAACTTCTGATGCAATATTAGAAAGATATAGTGCTTCTTCCACCGCGGTATTTCCACCGCCAATGACGGCTACCGGTTTATTACGGTAAAAGAATCCGTCGCAAGTAGCGCAGGCTGAAACGCCTTTGCCTTTGAAGGCTTCTTCAGATTCCAAGCCTAAATACATTGCAGAGGCCCCAGTAGCGATAATTAATGCGTCGGCGGTATAAGTGCCTTGATCGCCGGTTAGAATGAAAGGTCTCTTGCTTAAATCAGTGGTATGAATATGGTCAAAAATAATTTCCGTACCAAAACGAACAGCGTGTTTTTCCATTCGTTCCATTAATTCCGGGCCTTGCACGCCTTCATTATCTCCCGGCCAATTATCGACATCAGTGGTGGTGGTTAACTGACCGCCTTTTTCCATTCCTGTAATAATAACGGGATTAAGATTGGCTCTAGCGCCGTAAACGGCGGCTGAGTATCCTGCTGGACCGGAGCCTAAAATCAGAAGTTTACTGTGGCGGGATTGGGGCATTCTATTCTCCAAAGGTATTAGTAGACAGCTTTGATAGCTGACGATTTAGATGATTTATCGTTACGATTCATTCAACAAAAAGATGCAGGGATTCTAGGGGGAATTGGTTGGATCTACAAGTCAAATCGGGCAAAAATGCCATTTGCGAGTTAAATGAATTTTTCGGGCCAATTTGCTGTCAAATATCCGACTAAACCAACCGATCAACATAGCTCTTGATAGCAGTTCTCGCTGGTTCGTCGATCGCAGTGAATTCTAAATGGGACTCATATGACTGGCCAATTTGATTAGAATTAAGCACCCTGGCGTATATCTGACTAGAGCCTTTGCCCATCAATGACAAAGAGATTGTCATCTTTATTTCTGAAAATAATTCCAGCGCCTGGTTTGTCGAAGTAAAAAAACCACCATAGCTAATATCAATAATACTACCGTAATACTCTTCTGGAATGATGGAGTTATTTTCGAGGAGCTGATAGGTGAGAGGAATATTCACTTCGACCCTCGGGCTTTTGCGAATTTCACGACAAGGCACTTCCAGACGCTCTGGAGCCGTTACCGCTAGTAGTTCAAACATTTTGATTGGCAACTGCTTTCCTTTAACGTGAACTTCATTAATCTCGCCAATTTCTACAAACTCTTTGGCCAGATTGAAGGTGTTTTCAGTGAGCAATATTTGGCCACGTAAACTGTGGGCTTCCACTCTAGAGACCAGGTTAACCTGATCCCCAATTACAGTATATTCGCGATAAACATCGGAACCGAGTGTCCCTGCAACGACTTCGCCGGTATTGATCCCAATTCCCATGTACAAATTGGCCATACCTAATGATTGGCTAATATTGTTAATTTCATTCATGGCGATTTGCATTTTAATCCCGCAACTTAAGGTTCGATAAATATCATCACTTTGGCTGCCTACCGCATCAAACAATACCATAATGGAATCACCCATAAACTTATCAATTGTGCCGCCACAGTTATCGATGATTTGACTCATTTTGGTGAAATAGCGATTAAGTAGCTCGATCACGATTAGTGGCGAGTATTTTTC
>CAZOBX010000172.1:11747-12722 GCA_964578045.1 uncultured Kangiella sp.
AATCAGACATTAAAATGCTGACATTCTTTGTTTCAGCGGTTTTGATGGGTAGTTGATAAGAATCAATGGTTTTTTCCAGTGCCTGTTGGAAATTATCGTCTACCAATAAATGACCTTTTGGGTCCTGATAATCCCTGATCAAGTTCAGTAGGTTGCTTTTCAATAGTTTGGGGTTATTAATTTGCAATTTTGAATATCCCACCGGCTTTCGTACAATAAGCATAGACCGTGTGGGCGTGAAATTCCGAGAATCGGATTTAATTCTAAGTTGTCAATTTATTACCACATTAAGTCATCAGGGATCTGATAATCAGCATAGGGATCATCATCGGCTACTTCTTCCACCTGGATATTAAGTGGCACAATAAAATCTTCTGAACGTTGTAGTATTTTTTCTGCTATCACTTTGGGGACTAATGAATATTTATCGTTAAAACGAGCGATAGCCAGAAGCCCGTTGGTAATGTGTTTGTGGATCTCATGGGAAACTTCAAATTTCTTAATTTTTCCATCGTCAGTAAAATTAAAAGTGACCTGAGGATTACCGGTATTTTGCTGGTTAACTTCAATTAATTGCTTAATTTGGGCAATAATCGCGATTTCTTCTGCTTTAGCATTTTTTTGCTGATTAAGTTGGCGAGCCTGCTCGGCTTGATCGGCCATGGTTTTTTCTGCTGCCAGCTTGCTTTGGTCAACCGATTCCAGTTTATGTTTTTTGTTGATTTTGGCCTGTTTTCGTTTAGCGCTTTTTGCTTTAGTAGCCTTATCTTTGCTGACTAAGCCGGCTTTAAGTAATTGATCTTGAAGGGATGACATAATTAAATTGATTTTGTTTTATGACGATTTCTAGATTATATACCGGACACAAAGGTATCGCTATCAATAAAAAAGGACGAAACAAAGTTCCGCCCTTAAACATCTATACCCGTTCCACCTCAAGATGCAGGTTTCAGCAAGGCTAGAAACTGCCCTATT
>CAZOBX010000173.1:0-12692 GCA_964578045.1 uncultured Kangiella sp.
AGTAATAGCAAGCCATTGAAAGTAAGCTTAACGCGGAGAGCCGCTAAATTAGTTGTACTGGATGGTTATTCTTATCCCGAGTTCAGGTTACATAGACATCCTATTTCAAATTTGCCTGGTAGCGCCTTAATAACTTTTCGAACCTTTTGCCCATACCTGTTTTGTGGCCATCTTTAAATGCAATTTTCTGATCGACACCTTTTGAAAGACTATAGGCCGTCCACATAGCGCCGGCAAGTTGTCCACCGCCACAAAGTATCAGAAGTGGATCAGAAGTTTCTTCAATTGCACTCGTTAAGGCAGTAATTCGTTCTTTACTAAAACTTTTTGAGATTGAACGATCGGGTATATTAATATATTTTATACCCAATAATTGTGCTGCTTCACGTGCAGATTCTGTGTCTTTCTTACTGTGAAGTACATCGACAATAGTTTTAATCCCATTCTCTGCTAACTCTTCCATACCACCGTCAAATAATCTTCCTGATGTGGCAATTATTGGCGTCATTCGGTTATAGTTTTGTAGCTGCCACATTTCACTATTTATAGGCTTTTGATCAACGGCATTACATGCCAGAATGAAAAAACTACTTAATAGACAAAACACTTTAACCATATAAGACATAAGTTTGCTCCTCTTGATCCAAATCATTTTATAAATCTCCCCTTTAGTTTTGTCATTCACTCAGATGAGTACACCATCATCCAAGTGCACTACGCGACTACTACGTTGAGCAAACCTTTCATCATGAGTCACCATACAAATGGTGCGGCCTTCTTCGCTCAGTTCATCAAATAACTCCATAATAGCGCCGCCATTTTTGGAATCTAAATTACCCGTAGGTTCATCGGCTAACAGGATTGAAGGATCAACCACTAAGCTTCTGGCAACCGCAACCCGCTGCTGTTGTCCGCCGGATAATTGTGCCGGATAATATTTGGCGCGATCGGCTATATTCACTTTTTCTAACGCATTCATTGCGATTTCCATTCTCTCCTTCTTTTTCATTTTTCGATAAGTTAAAGGCAAAGCGACATTTTCTAAGACACTTAAATCACCGATCAAATTAAACGCTTGAAAAACAAATCCGATTTCTTTGTTGCGAATTTCCGCTCTTTGATAAACATCTAAATCGTTTACCTGATGACCGTTTAATAAATATTGGCCACTGGTTGCCGTATCCAATAACCCCAGGATTGACATTAAAGTCGATTTACCGCAACCAGAAGGGCCTGATATGGATAAATAGTCGCCGGCATTAATAGTCAAATTGATCCCATTAACTGCGTTGGTAATTCCCGCGTCCGTTGTAAAGGTTTTTGTGACTGCTTCTAATTTGATCAGTGGTAAGTCATTCATTGTTTTTTCCTCAATTGGAATAATCCATTGCTTGATTGTTTATAGCTTATGTTTTTTGGTTATTGCTCGCGTAGCGCTTCGTTAGGTTGTATCGATGTCGCTTGTTGGATTGGCAATAAAATGGCTAGCGCCGCTACAACTCCCACCACCAATGCTGTCGCTAGATACATTGTTGGATTCAGTGGATCTGTTTCAAAAAGGACGCTTCCTAACAGCGGAGATATAAAGGCCATGATAAATGCACCTATCGCTATACCCGCTGCGCCTAAGGACAAGGTTTGTACGGCAAACAGCGTGCGTATCCGTTTAGGATTTGCACCTAATGCCACCCGAATGCCAATTTCTTTTCTGCGCTGACTAATATTGTAAGCAACTACCCCCACTATCCCACTAAGAGTGATGAGAAAGGCCAAAAACGCAAAAATAGATACCATCGAACCCACCAATTTCGATGAGGACATGGAATAGTCTTTAATAAACTCAAAGGTAGAAACGTTGGCCACTGGCTGCTTTGGATTGACCCTATGAATTACCTCAGTCATGACTGGGATAAACGATTGAAGTGGGGTTTTGCTGTTTATTAACAAAACCAAATCATATTGCCAGGTTTCTATCCACGGCACATAAAAGGTCGGCGTCGGTGCTATATTGACACCCACTTCGCGTATATCGCCCACCACACCGCGTATTGTCAGCCAGGCCTCTCCGTTGTTAAGCGATATTCGCTGGTCAATGGGGCTTTCATCGACAAAAAATTGCTCAGCAAAACTTTTATTGATCAGGATAGATCCTCGGCTGTTTTTATCATCGGATTTTCTGAGGTAACGTCCTTGCAATAAAGGAATATTGAGAACTTGGTGGTAGTTTGCTGAGACTTCATTTCTCAGTGCGTCTGGACGCTCATCACTATTTGCAGGGGGACGACCCTCTATTTGAAAAAACCTCCGCTTGTCCCTCCCCTCAACTAGGGGTATCTCTGTGGCAAAAGCGACATTGTTTATTTCCGGAATAGCCTCTAAATTGCGCACAGCTTCGAGCACAAACTGGTCGCGGTCGCTAGCTTCAGATGATAAATCTACAGCGATAATATTCGTTGTGTCAAAGCCGGTATCCTGGAGGTTCAATCGATACAAACTCAAACTCACCAAAGACGCACTAGTGAGAATTATAAATGACAAGCTAAATTGAACAATAAGCAGTGCCTGACGCAGTCGTTTGCTGGCGCTGCTAGCGGTGATATTACCGCTGCCTTCTTTTAACGCTTCATTGATATTGCGTTTTTGAAATGCCGCTGTGGTCCCGCTAACAAGACCTGTTAACAGTGAGACAAGCAAACAAAAAGCAAGTACGCTGCCATTGACCTTAACTTCGCTCGCAAGTGGTGTGTAAAGCGCGGCAAAATTGGATAGTAGGTCGACACTGATAAACGCAATCACCAGCCCCACCCCACCCCCCACCAGAGATAACAAAATACTCTCCGTCAGCACCTGCCTTGCGATTCGCCTCGGGTTGGCGCCCAGTGCCTCTCGAATCGCTAACTCCTGCTTGCGACCCGCGGTACGGGCTAAGTTAAGATTGGCGACATTGGCACAAGCAATGAGTAAAACCAGTGCGGTAATGCCCATCAGCAAATAGAATGTCGGACCCGAATCTCCTGCCATGTCAATTCTCATGGGTGTCAAAGTATTGCTTAAACCTTGACTTTGTGGATAGGCATCGGGGTACTGTGCCAATAAGCGATTAGAAATGGTGTTGATATCAAGACTCGCCTGATCCAGACTAACACCCGCTTTCAATTTACCATACAAAGCTGAAATAGGCATCGAGCGATTATTTATAAACATTTCACTACCCCGGCCACTGCAGGACGATGAGCCCATCCAAATATCATTTTTAAATGGGTAGTCTGGCAAGGGGGGCATTACACCGACGATTTGAATTACTTTGTCATCCATTTCCAAGTTCAACCCAATAATTTCGGGATCACTGCCAAACTTCTCACGCCAATAATGATGGGATAGTACAATAACTGATTTGGCACCAGGCTCATCTTCACCGGGTAAAAACGTGCGACCAAGGATCGGCCGGATGCCCAACATTTCAAAAAAATCCCAGCTAACCACTGCACCTTCCACATTCGCGGGATCACCATAGCCGAACAAGGTAAAAGGCATTTGGTGGTACTCAACCAGATGGGAGAGACTGTCGTTCATGTTGATATAATCCAACGCAGTAGGGACAGATACATCTACATCGTAACGATTTATCTTTGGATTGTTGGTTTTTAGCTTAATTAACCGATCTCCCTCTCCGTAAGGCAAGGGTGCCAATAGTACGTTGTGAACCATGCTGAAAACTGCCGCATTGGCGCCAATGCCTAAGGCCAGCGTAATCACAATCAGGGCGCTGACCGCTGGCGTTTTCAAAAAGCTGCGGCAGGCATATTGTATGTCTTCTAAAAGTGATTGCATTTAACTTTCATCCTATTTTTTAGACTAGAAAAATTCGCCCTGACATTTGCCTAGTCTAATAATTTTCGTTTAAAATAATAATCTATCTCAATGATATTTGGCTTAACTCGTTGTATTGATTGGTATCCGAAATCACCACCCGATCACCTTCATTTAACGACGACAAAACCTCGATAACATCAAGCGAGGCGCGTCCAAATTCGACCAGTTGACGCCGCGCCTCAGTTTGGTTTTTGTTTAGCACAAATAAACTACGCGAGCTGTATTCATTGGTGAATACCGGACGTTTAATTTTTAGCACATTGCTCAAATGCTGTAATTCAATCGCGCCTTCGACTCTTAAATCAGGCCGTCCACCTGCCAATATCTTTTGGGAAAAATAAACATCAACTACAACCACACCTTGCTCAACCGCAGGATCTATCCTTTTTACAATACCTTGTGCGGATTGGCCTCCGGCAGATACCATCACCTTTTGACCTTTAGCCACATGCTTCACCTGACTTTCTTGAACTCTCAGTTCAACTTTTAAATTATCTTGTGCTGCAATCCGCGCCAGAATAGCGCCCCGCATCACCTGCTCCCCTTGCTCTATCGGTATTTGCTGTAATATGCCTTTAGTCGAAGACCTCACCACTAAATGCGCGGCCAATCTTTGTTGTAATTTTAAATGGCGCACGGCCTTATTAGTTTGCGCACTGGCTGCAGCAAGTTCCGCTTTTTGCAGCGCAGGCAGGCTTTGCAATCGCTCAATTTCCAGCTGGCGCTGAATTGTCAGTTGTTGTTCTAACAAAATCGCTTCATTAAAATTAATATCAGACACCGCGCCGGTCTTCAACAAACGCTGATAGGCCTGCCTGCGAAGTTTAGCCATTTCAAAGCGAGCATTAAAATCAGCGACTATGATACGCTGTTTTAATACTGCCTGATGCAATTGTTGTTCAAGCACCTGATAGGCTGCCTGTAATACCTCAACTTCAAATTTTGCCGCGTCAACTGCCTGTGATAACTCGGGATTATCAAGTTTCATGATCACAGTCCCCACTTCAACCGGGTCGCTCGCTTGAAGCATTATTTGTTTAACTCGACCACTGGAGGTTGCCGACAAATAACGAAGCTCAACCGGGACTAATGTGCCAGGCGCCCTGATTTCTCGAATGAGAGAGCCTTTTTCCACCGTGGCAATAATCAGCTCATCGTAAGCAACAAAATTTTCGCGACTAAAGGCATTAATTTTCACCCAAATAAAAGTCAGTAGAGCGATACTAACGACGGTTATTAATAATCGTTTCAGAGAAATCATTGGTTTGTTTCGTTTTTCAGGAATGTGCATAAAACGTCCTTTAACCTCAATTGAGTTTGCTAGTTATTTATTTAAAGGTTGGGTATCCAGAACATCAAAGCGGCTTGGTAAATACCAATCGCTGTGGCCATACTCAGACCCAAAAGAAGCCCAGCCATATAAAACTGCGAGCGATATCCGCCATCGTTTTTAACTCGAAAATAGATTTCCAGGATGAGTAACGGGATCAAGTAGCCGGCAAAATTTAAGATTAAATCAAACGGGCCGGTCAGATTTGAATTGGTCCCAGGGGATGTACCATCATTGATAAAAACCCAAAAGCCGCGGATGATCCTGAAAAACCAGACTCCGCTCACCACAATGAATAAACGTAATGCCCACTGTCGATGAACTTTAATTTTCCTCGCCATCGCAAAGTGAACGGTCTTAAGTGCACAAATTATAATCAGCAAAGCATCAAACGATGTCGCTATTTGCCCTGTCAATCCGCCAATAACCGCCTCTCGAGTCCAAAGAGAATAGATAGCCGCGACACTGATCACTAAAGCGGTCACCAGGTAAATTCGACCATTAAGACGGTGAAAAGCAGGAAAATTGTTCCGTATTGGTGGCATCAACTGCAGTGGACCGCAAACTAGAACCACAAATGCCAGTGATATATGGATGAAAACAGCGATATTGCCGATCAGGTCACCGTCAATAATTCCATGGATCATGCGTCTTGACCAGGCAGCCCAATCACCTTGCAGCGCATTTCCACCATAATAAGACATAATGTAATAGGCGAAAAACCACTGGCCAAAAACGGCGGTAACAAACCAGGTGGCCGAACTGACATTTAATAGTCGATTGGCAATATTAATTTTTTGTAACCCTGGAATTTTTTGTAACCCTGGATTGACGCTGGTAGTACTCATATTATTTCCTCGGTTTAAATTTATTCTCAGCAATCCTGTGGCGAATATTTATCTTGTGAGCTTTGCCTGATAAATTCGACTTTTTGCTGTCAGGTGATTAATTTAAACTTAGGAGACGGGTTAACAAAGGCCCAATGTGGGCCAATTTTATTGATTATATTTGCTAGAAAGGCCTATTTTGGGCCAATTTTGAGTGAATTTCATACAAAACAGGGAATTATTGCTTGGTTTTAGTATTCTCCATTGGTATTTCAGCCATTAGAGTTGCTCTGATATAATTGGAGAGTCTGGTCAAAAGCATCGCATTTTGATTAGGTGATGCCGCTAAGATCTTCTCAGCGTTTCTGAAATAACTAAGTGCCTCGGTATAATTTGCACGATTAAACTCAAGTCTACCGAGCTCAATATTCAGATTAATTCGTTGATCTATTCTGCGTTGCTGAAGATGTTTGGCAAGGAACAAAATATACTCCTGTTGCGCTCCCCTGGTCTTGCCTGATTTAGCGGCAAGCGCATTTTCGTTGCTGGCTTTTAATTGCTCCAGGGCTTTATGAAACAACTTGCCATAATGACAAGGATCCGCCATATCGACTTCATCAAAGTATCCCAGGGAGTCAGAGTATCCTGTCCAACAGTTCATTTCAGCAGCAACTGGACCTGTGGCTGAAGGCTTTGATTGACTCAAATGAGTTTGATTGAACCACCAAAAAGATATTCCAGAAACAACAATCGCAGTGAATAAAAACAAATGAATTCGATAGTTATTTTGTTTGGACTGAGGCGGTAGGGTTAATTTGCGACGCGCGATATTCTCCAGCCTTAATAGAGCCTTTTGTTTGCTATCGTCATTTTCTTCAGCTTGTCGCAGGGCAACTTCAAGGCAGTGTTGACGAAACCTTTCATCGTCAAGGGTTAAGGATTCGGCTGCTAAATTAAAAATTTGTAAAATATTGGCGACATGCCTGTCGGGTACTACAGGATACCTTGGATTACCTAAACGGTCGCGACTTGCAAACCAGCGAGTTAACGAGGTTGGATCTAATCCAAGCTGGGCCGCCAAATGCTTGCGGGTCTTGATTTCAGGATTTAAGCCACTTTTTAAAAGCGTATTTAGTTTAATTCGATCAATTTTCACTGAGTGCTGTTCACTGTATGGCAAACCAGTAAGAAGAAAATAAAATATTATATACCCGTTCGCAGGGTCGCACCCAAGTAAACTATAAAAGAAGCGATTAGACTATGGTCTATTATTCGGGACATACGTTGTGTTTGGGCTACTCCCCGTCCAGCGCTTGAACGCACGCGAAAAAGAACTTGGATCGGAAAACCCTACCAAATAGGCCGCCTCCTTTACCGACACTTTCTTACCGTTTAAGTAGTGCAATGCCATTTGATGACGTAATCGGTCGAGCATTTTCTCGTAACTCTCACCCTCAGCTTTCAGGCTACGATAGAGTGCCTGGCGGCTTAACCCCATCTTGTCTGCAATTGATTGCATCCCCAACTCACCGGTATGCAAGATGGGGATCAATAAGCTTTCCACCTTACCCTTTATGGTTTTCGACCTTTCCAGCCGATGCAGAAGCGCGTCCGCATGCTCACTTAATATTCCGAATACATAGTGGCTGGACGGAGATAGCTGAAAAGAAAGGAATGATTCATCGATCAGTAACGCATTCTTATCACTGCCGAAAAACACTGGAGCCTTGAATATCCGATCATATTCAGCGATATATGTTGGCTCCTGATGGGTAACATGAACCGCTTTCGCCAACTGCCTGCCACCAAAAACGCTCGCTGCACCAGCAACTGCCCTGGCAAGGCCGGACTCCGTAAGTTGTGGATATCTATTGTAAATAGCATTTGTCAACTCAATCCACGCCCCATCCTGGTCTCGCTTGATTACACACAAGTCCGTTGCTCCGTCTTCGCCCGTATCAATCATAAGGCGAGCGTAACGATTCATTTGCACATAGGCTTCGGCTACAGTTTCAGCAGACCGGCAAATCAAGTAAACAATCGACATTTCAGGCATGCTGGCCATCTCACCAAACTGCAGTGCAAGTGCCGGTTCGTTACACAGTTCTTTGCCTGCTTCCATCAGCGCCAGATAGTTTTTCAGTGGAATGTGTTGCTCCAGATCCAAAAGATCTTCCTCATCAACGCCTGATTGTTTGAAAAGCTGTTGTGGACTGGCACCTTTTGATACTGCCAGACCCAATAATGCTTTGGCGAAGCCTGCCGCTATGGTGGGTTCCGTCATAAATTTTTTCCCTTATCGAACGCTAAAGCTATCAATTTGATCGCTGCGGTTATGTATTCTGCAACAGATGACAATTATTATATACCCATTCACTGATTGTGACCTCTGAAGGCCTTATGAAAGGGCGTAGCGTACCGCCGGATTTATTCCGGTCATAATATTTCCTAGCTTGTCCGACCGTCCTTCGCTTTTTATGGCTCAAGTCGAAATACTTTCCCTGAATCCTGACCGGCTGGGGGCTTTTGGTCATAAACAGATACACCACTTACCGGGAGAGAAAGATGAACAGCTACACAACAAGAACTGCGGTTGAATTACTGCTCGCTGCCCGGTTTTTAAGACAAATCCAAGGAACCTTCAAAAACCTGCTATTCACCAGTTTTCTACTTAGCACAATTTTTTATATATCACTAGGTATGACCGGTGAGGCGGGAATAATAGCCTTTGAGCAAAACGACCTTGCTGAGGCCAAAAACCAATTCAAACAAGATCTGGCTAAGGATAATAAAGATGTAATCGCTTTACACTATCTGGCTAAAATTGCCCTGCGTGAGCGCGGGCTAGATGATGCTGAAGAGTACATAGAAAACGCCCAGCAGCTGTCACCGATGAATGCGGAAATTCAATTTGATGCCGGCCATATCATGGGCGCTCAGGCTATGGATTCCAGTATTTTCAGTGCTCCGGGTTATGCCAGAAAAACTCTCAAAGCATTTAAGAAGGCCGCTGAACTGGAACCCGAAACATTGCGTTATCGCCAGCAGCTCATGAGTTTTTATCTGCAGGCTCCCGGTTTGCTAGGAGGCGATGAGGAGCTGGCTATGGTAGAGGCTAAAGCCATTGCAGAAATCGATGAAGTGCAGGGTTTTTTAGCCATGGCCAGTATTTATCAGAACTCAGATGAATATGATAAACTCGAAACACTCTATGCCAGTGCACAACAAAAATTCCCCAATAATGCTCACATCTTTTTCCACCGGGGTAAGTATTACCAGTCCCAGGAAAAATTCAACCTGGCCATTGCCGACTTCAAAGAAGTTCAAACTCTGAAAGCAGAAAATGAAGAAGATTTTATTCTTTACACTGCGCTTTATGAAATCGGGCGCAGCAGTGTTCTCAGCAAAAGTTTTCTTGATGATGGGATCAAAGCATTACAAATTTATATCGAATCAGCCCCCTATGATAATACCCTGCCACCAAAAGCCTGGGCGAAATATCGGCTTGGACTACTGCTGGCCAGAAATGGTGATAGGGTAAGAGCGCGTACACTGTACAAAGAAGCCAGAGCAGAAACCAAAGATAAGACTCTTTTGAGAAAATTGAAAAGAGCACTCAAGAAGCGAAGGTAATGAGACAGCTGTTGCTGCCCCCTCTTGCAGACGAAAACCAACATCTACTGGGCATTCCTGCTGCTCGAGCAATTTATCTAATCGCCGGTTAATTATGATAAATAAAAAGAGAACAAAAATGCAATCAATTCAAAAAACAGCAAGGGTCGCGGGATTTGCCTATCTATTTTTCATAGCGGCAAGTATTTTTCATTTTTCTCTAATAGATTTAAATCTAATTGTGTCGGAAAATATAGCTGTAATAGTTGATTTCATTCAGACCAATGAGTTGCAGTTTCGCGTTGGTATTATCGGCGATTTAATTATCTTTATCACAGGCATAATACTTGCCTTGGCTTTATATGAAATATTAAAAATTATTAACCAGTATCTTGCTTCGCTTGCGCTGATTTTGATGTTGATACAAGCTAGTCTATTGGTCGTAATAGAGCTTACTAGCTTTATTGTTTTGTTTCTTTTAAACGGTGATAGTTATCTGGCAGTATTTGAAACAGAACAGTTACAAGCTCTGGTTGGATTATTTCTCAAAGTACGCGCTGCAGGATATATTCTTTCCATGTTATTGTATTGTCCTGCATTAATTATTTTTTCTTATTTATTTTTCAAATCGAAATACATTCCTAAAACACTAGCCGTTTGGGGAATAATTTCACTTTTGCTAATACTAATAATCGTTTTAGTGAAAATAATCATTCCGACAGGTTCGTCAGAGGTAATGGCGAAGATTACTCTCGCCTCTAATATATCCTTTATGCTTTTTCAAATAACGATTGGCGTATGGCTTTTGTTTAAAGGTGTAAACGTTCAGCCGCAAGATAACCGAGTTCCTACGAATTAACGGATTATTTAATTCCATAAACATTAACAACAAACTTTAAACTCGCTATTGAATAGAATAATAAAGAATCTTTGGATATTGCAGAATATTCTCCCTAAAGTAAGTCACTGTCTATATTTGCTAAATAGATTTTATAACAATGAATAAAGAAATAAATCAATTTCAACAAATATCTCAATATAAAGCTTAATTATCGCAAAAGAAATTCTATTTATCTCAAAATAGTATGCAAATTTAACTTTTCCTAGACTAGGCTAAAGTGGCTTTGTAAAAAATAAATAAGAAATCGCGACAAACTTGTCTGTTCGGAGTGAACTAAGTTTGTTGTATGTCGATTCGCTTCTCTTATCGTGTTAAAGCACCTACAAATATTAATTAATAAGGAGAAGAAAGTTGAACTTTAAAAAAAGTAAATATCTAATCAAGAAATCTTTAATTGCTTCTTTGGTTATCGGCGCTTGCTCAGCTTCTGCTGCAGACGATCGCTACATCATCAAATTCAAAGCAGGTTTGGATGGCGACAACACACCATTTTCTTTAATGAGCCAAAATCAGCGTGAACTTCGCGCACAAAATAACAGGCTACAAATACAAGATGTTGGTGGGGTGGTCAAACGGTCCCTAGTCAATCGAAATACTGTTGCCGCTACATTGTCTAGAAAACAATTGGCTAGGTTACAGGCTAAAGGTGTGATCGAGACTTTTGAAGAAGATCCCCGTCGCTCTATTTTGGAACCGGTTGATGTTTCATCGATTGTTCCATTGGTGGAGTCCACACCTTATGGTATCACCATGGTACAAGCATTAGATGTGAGTGATGCTAATAGTGGTAGTCGCAAGGTTTGTATTACAGATACCGGTTATACACCAAACCATGAAGATTTGAGAGCGTCAACGGGTAGTAATATTAGTGGTGATGACAATAATGGTGCCGGTAGTGATACGGGTGATTGGTTTGAAGACGGCCATGGTCACGGAACGCATGTCGCAGGAACCATTTCCGCACATGGCAACAATGGTATAGGTGTAATAGGGGTTAACCGTAGCGACCAAATTGGCTTGCATATTGTTAAAGTTTTCAACAACTCAGGTCTTTGGGGTTATGGCTCTGACCTGGTTGCGGCAATCGATCAATGTGTTGCAGCAGGTGCCAATGTTATCAGTATGAGTTTAGGCGGTGGTGCACCTAGCACAGCCGAAGAAAATGCTTTTATTGATGCTCATAATGCCGGGGTTTTAAGTATTGCTGCAGCAGGTAATGATGGTACTGCATCTGGAGGTGATCCACTATCTTATCCAGCATCTTATGACATTGTTATGTCTGTCGCTGCTGTCGATAGCAACAAAAACGTTGCCTCTTGGTCGCAAAAAAATAGTCAGGTAGAAATCGCAGCACCAGGTGTTTTAGTCAATTCCACTTTACCCGGTAATACTTATGCGGAATGGTCGGGTACCTCTATGGCTACTCCACATGTTTCAGGAGTTGCAGCATTAGTTTGGAGCCACTTTAATGACTGTTCACCTGACGACATTAGAGACGCAATGAACTCAACAGCGGAAGATCGAGGTTCTGCTGGTAAAGATGAATCCTATGGTAATGGTATTGTTAATGCGAAGGATGCTTATGATCAAATCAACGGAGCAGGTGGTTGTGGTGGTGGCGGTAATATCGCTCCGATAGCTTCCTTCACTGACAGCTGTACTGCACTCGATTGCGACTTCGATGGTTCAGCAAGCTCTGACAGTGATGGTACAATTGATTCTTATAGTTGGGAATTCGGTGATGGAGATGTTGATTCGGGTGCCAATGTTTCACATACTTACACTGCCAATGGAACCTATACCGTTTCACTGACAGTAGAAGATAATGAAGGTTTAACTGATACTATCAGCCAGGATGTCACGGTGCCTTTTGTTGATCTGGAAACCTTTGGTAACACCATTATTTTTGGAAGTACCTCAACAGCATCGAATCGACGCGCTATGCCCTATACCATGCCAGAAGATGGTATCATCAAGAGTATTAGTATGTACCATCAAGCTGGCGGTGATGACGTGTTATTGGGGGTTTATAACGGAGAAGGTACCCCGAGTAGTTTGTTAGCGGTAACCCCTTCGACTGCAGTGAGTGGTACCACTGGATGGCAAACGATTTCGTTAACCAGCGATGTAACCGTTGCGGGTGGCGATA
>CAZOBX010000174.1:0-12683 GCA_964578045.1 uncultured Kangiella sp.
CATCAAGATGAACGAAACAAAAAATGCAATTGCCATGGTAATTTGAAAGTTAAGGGACTCTTTGCCGTGGTAATCAACATAGGAAGATTGATCTTTTTTCATTTGCCAAACTACTAAAGGGCCAATCAGGCTGCCAAAGGGAATTATAAATCCGGCGAAAGCAGCTAAATGGCAAAACATACCCATAGTTTTATCATCTTGTGTAAGGCCTGTTTCTGTTGGCTGGTTAGTGGTTTCTTCTTGACTTGGTGGGGTATTGTCGCTCATTATGCTTTCCTTAGTGTCGATTTAAATAATGGTCCTAATATACCTTTATTTGTTGTCTTCTCCAAATTAAAGAATCAAAAACTGATTAAACTTTGTACTAAACCAATAAACGAACGATCAAATTCACAGACTATGTATTTAAGCCATTTTTCATTAAACGAAAGGCCATTCTCGATTTCGCCCGATCCCAGATTTCTGTTTATGAGCAATCGTTACCGGGAAGCGCTTGCTCATTTAACCTATGGCGTTGAAGATGGTGGCGGTTTTGTTCTTCTTACTGGAGAAGTTGGCACCGGCAAAACAACAGTCTGTCGTTGTTTGTTACAACAACTGCCAGAAAAAACCCGACTGGCTTTTGTGCTTAATCCTAAATTGAATAGTTTGGAACTACTAGCAACCATCTGTGATGAGTTAGCGATTGAATACCCCGAAGAATGCACTAGCCTAAAGATCTTAACCGACAAACTCAGTGAATATTTGCTCAGCTGTTATGAGCAAGGATTGAGTGTGGTGGTGATGATCGATGAAGCACAAAATATCGATACGGATGTCCTGGAGCAGATCAGATTATTGACAAATCTGGAAACTAACCAAAAAAAGCTATTGCAGATTATTTTAGTCGGACAGCCAGAGCTTCAGGAAAAATTGGCGCAAAGAGATTTACGTCAACTGGCACAAAGAATTACCGCCCGATATCATTTACGGCCTCTAAACCTAAAAGAAACGATGGCCTATGTGCTTCACAGGATCCGGATCGCAGGAAGCCGAAAAAGTCTATTTAGCAGAAAATCGATTGTATTATTGCACGCTAAGACTACTGGAATACCAAGACTGATCAATACGATTTGTGACCGGGCATTGGTAGCCGCCACCAGCCGAAATAAAAATCTTGTAGACCATCGCATAATGCGAGAAGCTATTCTTGATGTCATGGGTGGAACTCGACATTCCAATCAGTCAAAACCGCAATCTCGGCCAAAATTATTTGTTTGGTCGATCGCTGTGATTGCGGTTTTTTCGGTTATTGGTCTGTCATTCTGGTTAGGGCAGGTATTTAATCAGACTCAAAAAACTCAACCTACCACAACCGAATTAACTTCCGAGCAATCGGCAAAATCAAAATCGCAAAAAATGGCTACTGAACGGTCTGCTGATGCCTCAGATATTAGACAATCCCCGTCAAATATCTTGCAGATTTCGCTTATCGATAAAATGATGTATAACCAACGTTGGGATATTAACGGCAATTGGTCGATGCGGCAGCTAATGGCATTATGGCAAGTAGAATATTCACCTTTAATAGACGGTGCAGGATGTGAATTTGCCGCAAGTTACGGTTTGGTTTGTAGGCCGATGAAAGGAAATTGGCAGCAACTAAGAGAATTTAACCGTCCAGCCATTTTAAAGTTTTCGGCGGGGTTACAGGGCGAATTTTGGGGGACGCTGAAAAAATTATCCGGGTTGGATGCAACGCTTATTTTCGGTGAACGTGAAGTCACCATTCGGATCGATGAAGTATCGACTATCTGGACCGGAGAATTCCAATTATTATGGCAAGCGCCTGATGGCTACCGTGGTGATTTACGCATTGGTGATCAAGGCGAAGCGGTTGGCTGGTTAACAGAAAAAATGAGACAGTTGGTCGATGCAGAGTTATTAGCCTCTCCAATTTTTAACCTGCCGCTGCAAAATGCTGTTAAAATCTACCAGAGGCAACGAAACATAAGCGCTGATGGGATAGCTGGTATGCAAACCATATTGACGATCAATGGGGAAACACTTGTTGGTATTCCTCAATTGCAAAAATATTCGTTATAGATAATTGTTAGAGATACTGTCATGTCAATACTATTAGAATCACTTAATCAATCTACAGATCATACACCGAACAAAGGTGTCCCAAGCGTTGACGATTCTCATTTTGATGATGAAATATTAAGTGATGAGTGGATCCTGAAGAAATTATTCTATTGGAAAATTGTCTCAGCTATTCTTCTCTTGGCTTTGCTTGCAAGTTGGACGAGTTTTTATTTTTATTCTCCAACTTCTAAAGACAAACTTGACCATCCTATTTCTAAGCTTGAAGAGCAGACAGCTAGTCCCGACACTCAAAAGCAGCGGGATAATACCGTTGGCAATGAAGAAATTTCCAAGCTAGAGAAAAAAATCAGCAGCGATTCTGTTGTTGTGGAGAGTACAATTGGCACCACTGAAATTGCAAATAAGCCATTAAAATCATTGGATCAAACAAAACAGAAGTACCAACCGAAGAAAATAGAAAAATCGATTAGCAACGCTCCCGTAGAAAAAAGCACAGCGAAAAATAGACTCCAACAAAAAGATTCGAGCCAGAACGGCCAAGTGACGGAGTTTGACACATTAACCGAAATCGAAAGGCAGAGGTTACCGGAACTTGAAATTGACTCCTATGCTGTTTCTAGTAATCCGGATAAAAGTTTTGTAGTTTTAAATGGTTCTTTTTATGGGCAGGGCGAAACCATTGCACCTCATCTGGTATTGATTTCTATAGATAAAGAAGGAATTTTAGTGAGATACAAAGGTAGACTGATTAGTAAAAAATATAGTTTGTGAGTAGGCATAAAAAAGTTATATTTGAGGTTTCCTACTCTGTCGATTTAAACCCTTTTACTCGTGATCTAATTATAAAGCACCGATGACAAAATCCACATTCTTGCAAAAGTTAAAATCCTTTTTATTACGATTAATGCTCATTAGTATGTTTTTTCTACTGATCTTAATCATTTATCTCGACTCAAAAGTAAAAAACGAGTTTGATCAACAGGCCTGGGACATTCCTGCTAAAGTATATGCTCGCCCGTTAACTTTTTCTTTAGGACAACCACTTAAATTTTCTGATTTGATAAAAGAACTCAATTTGCTCGGCTACCGAAAAACCATCAAAGCAGTTGCCAGTGGTGAATATGAAGCTTATAAACAAACTTTAGTGATCCACACCAGGCCGTTTAAATTTTGGGATGGTGAGCAGGCAACTCAATTTATTCAACTGACTATTAAGCAGAATCAGGTTAGTTCTTTGAAGGACTTTGAATCAAAACAAAATATAAATTTCCTTCGTCTCGATCCGTTGCTATTAGGAAATATTCAAATTAATCCAAATAACTCTACTCAAGATCGTCAACTGGTTGATCTGGATGACTTACCTGCAGATTTTATTACCGCACTATTAGTGACAGAAGACAGGGCATTTTATGACCATTGGGGATTATCTCTCAGAGGTATTGCCCGTGCGTTTTGGAGTAATTTAAGCCAAGGTGAGGTCACCCAAGGTGGCAGTACGCTCACCCAACAGTTAATAAAAAACCATTTTCTTTCCAATGAAAGAAACTTATGGCGTAAAGCTCGCGAAGCCATCATGGCGATGTTAACTGAAGTGCACTACGACAAGAAGACCATTTTGCAGGCCTATATTAACGAAGTGTATTTGGGGCAGAATAGAAATACCGCGATTCATGGCTTTGCTAGAGCCAGTGAATTTTACTTTGATCGAAGATTGTCGAAACTAAATTTATCCCAAATTGCCCTGTTGATTGGCATGGTCAAAGGCCCTTCCTATTATAATCCAAGAAGGCATCCTCAACGAGCCAAGCAAAGAAGAGATCGGGTGTTAAGCAAAATGAAAGAACAGGGATTGTTGGATCTGGAAAGTTATCAATCTGCCAAGTCCAAGACCTTAATGGTGGTCAGAAAACCGCCGATAAGAACCAGTCGAGTACCGGCGTTTATGGGCATGGTTAAAAAAGAATTATCCAGCGATTACAGTGCTTCCTCGTTAAAGAAAGATGGCTTGAAATTATTTACTAGCCTTGATCCTATCTTGCAAGAGAAAGCTGAAAATGCGCTTAGCAAACGCCTGGCTCAGCTCGATGCCAACAAACAATTGCAAGGCGCTATTATTTTGACTGACATTGCTAGCGGTGAAATTCAAGCGGTTGTCGGCGATCGACAGCCTAATTACGTTGGATTTAATCGCGCCATCGACGCCTACCGGCAGACAGGCTCAGTGATTAAACCTTTTGTTTATTTAAGCGCACTCCAAAATCCGGAAATATTCAATCCGGTGACTCCAATTAAAGACCAGTCATTTTCTTTAACAGGGACAGACGGTAGTGTCTGGTCCCCACAAAATTATGACAGGCAACAACATGGCGATAAGGACTCGCTTATTCCTTTGGCTGAAGGGTTAGTTAATTCTTATAATTTGGCCACCGCTCGATTAGCCATGAAGGTCGGCATCGACGAAATTGTTGAGACAATCACCGATATGGGCTTCGATAGAGAGCTGCCTGCCTTTCCCTCAATCGCTTTAGGTAGTAAGGAAATGTCACCATTAGAAGTGACTATTTTATATCAGGCGATTGCCAATCAAGGGGTGTCGGTCAGGCCGCAAACTCTAGTGGCGGTGCAAGATCAATTCGGCAACTTGCTCAATCGATATGTTAGAAAAAGTGAACAAGTCGTCGATAGGGAGGCGGCGTTTATTGTTCGGTATTTATTAACTCATGTGAGTAAAACGGGCACCGCCAAATCCCTCTCCTGGAGATTTCCCGATCTTGATTTAGCTGGAAAAACTGGTACCACTAATGATTTAAGAGACAGTTGGTTTGCTGGCTTTGATGATAATAAACTAGCGGTAGTATGGTTAGGAAGAGATGATAATGAGCCGATGGGGTTAACTGGAGCGAGTGGCGCATTGTTGGTATGGGCAGATTTATTTAAGCAAATCAAAAAGTCATCGGTTGATCTAAATGTGCCTGAAGGCGTTGTGTATGGGTATAAAAAGGGAGGTTTTTTCAGTCGTTTCTCTTCATGCAGCAACAAGGACCTGATGCCATTTTATCAATCAGAATTGCCTGAAGGGTATGAAGTTTGCGAATAACAAATCTTAATTATTAAGGTTCTAAGTTCTAAGTTCTAAGTTCTAAAAGATAAACCATCAGTTACTTTTTTCCCAAAAAGAAAGAGAGTAGCCCGCCAAATTTATTGGGGAATGGTTCGGGATCGCCCAACTAAAATAAACAGTAAAAGCGTTAAGATGCCAAAACTACCGCCACCGCTGGAACTGCCGCTTACGGCATCACCTGCATCGCCACCATCACCGTCGCCACCGTCGCCACCATCACCAGTACCTGACGGAAAGGCACCATCATTTTCGTTGAGTTTAACCACAAACAGGCCATATTCGATATCGCTGATCAAAATATTACCGCTGGGTAAAAATGGGAAAACTCCCCAGGCGCCATTAAAGTTAGGACTATTTTCAACCGGTATAGAAAAGGTATCGAATAACGCTACATCTCTCATATTACTCGGATCCGACACATCAATCACACTCAGTCCTCTGCGATAATTCGACATATAATAATAGTCGCCTACAGTAAACCCGTTATGGTCTATCGCTGCTGTTTGTCCGGTGTAAGTGCCGGTCATTTGTGGCGCTTTCAAGTCACTGATATCTAAAGCTCTTAAAGTGGTATTTAAACCAAAATCGCGCTCATCGAGTTCATCCTGGATAAAAATGGTTAATTTGTCTTCAGACCACCAGCCAGAATGGGTATAGCCGGATTGGGCATATCCGGTTTGGCTGAGCATTGTTGGACTAGTCAGGTCGGTCACATCCCAGATATCGACCGTTTGTTCGTTAAAGTCGATAAAAAGTTCGCAAGGATTATGGCCGTTAACACAATCATCAGTACGACTGTCGGTTATTACCAGACTGGTTGCGTCATGAACATAACCGGTGCCCGCAGGAGGAGCCGCTTCAAGCGCTGGATTGATCGGATCGTTAAGATTAAAGACTCTAAAAGCCCCGCCATTTTTATTAGAACCCTCAATATATAGATAAGGAGTCATGCCTGTTAGTGCCGTGCCATCGGCGTAATTAGTGTTGGCCAAATAGACATTGTGCGCCGTTGAAAACTCAGTAATAGTCGCCGCTATTGTGACTTGATTAGGTAGATCGGTTAAATCCAATACCTGTATGCCTTGTGTGCCGGCTTCCGTGGTGACATAAGCGTAGGCTTTGTATTCTGATGCGGTGTTATCGAAATATTGATATACCTTGATATCTTGCCAGGTTGAGGTTATGCCGCTTATCGCTCCGACTTCAACCGGTGCCGTTGGGTCGGAGACATCGACGACTGCGGTACCATTTTGAAGGCCAATAATGGCGTATTCTTTCTGGTTGTTTAGATCGACAAATCCCCATATATCGCTGGCGCTGAAGGGTCGAATATTAAATTCATCAAGCGGGATATGTGATTGCAGGTCGATATTATGGCATTCGTAGGTACCGGCTGTGCCATTGACGCACTCAAAGGGGCCCTCTACTTTACTGGTGATTTTTTCATAAGTTCGCAATAATTTTTTATCATTGATACTGAGTTGAATATCCTCGTCTTTGCTGTCCTGTAGCAATCTAAATCCTCTATTAGCGAGTTTTTTTCGATAACTTGCCGGGATCCCTTTGATAGTGGTTAGATTTTTGTTCATATCTTTAGTTTTAAAATTGCTCGAATATCCGCCTTTTAATTCCACCATGTCACTTAATAAGAAAAAAATATCTAGCCCCTTGACTTGATATTCGCCTTCGGCCACATGGATTTTATCGCCTTTAGACGACTGATTAACGGCATAGGCGATACTTCTGCAAGGGGCACTTGCCTTGTTACAAACGCCATCATCAACGCCTTTGGCGCTGACATAACGAATCGGATGAGCGCCGCCGTGGGCTTGAACTGACAGTGCTGGAATTGCCAAAAAGACTGGCAGCGCTAAAATGGCTGCAGCCAATGGCAAATGCGATATTTTATTAGTCATAAATCAATTTCCTCATTATGATAAAGTTTTGCTTAGAAAGCGTTGGACAAAAATCTTAACGACGAATTCATTTTTATGAACTAAATGTAGTAATTCATAGGGGCATGATTCAACTGAATTAGTGACAATTTGAGCAACTGCCGATGTTATCAATGATAGAATGAGAAGCAATTGTCAATTTAGTCCTGTCAAACAGAGGAACATTATGAGCTTTCAACTGGATCCCCGACTAAATGCAGATAGTATCACTATCGGTCAATTTCAGTTATGTCGATTATTACTAATGAATGATTCGCAATATCCCTGGTTTGTATTGGTCCCTATGCGCGACAACAAATCAGAGGTGTATCAACTCTCGGACAGTGACCAACAGCAGCTTTGGTTAGAGTCCAGACTACTGTCGATTACTATTATGGACATATTTGAGGGAGAAAAACTGAATATTGCCGCCATCGGTAATATCGTTAGTCAACTGCATCTGCATCACGTGGTGAGATTTGAAAAAGACGCCAGTTGGCCCAACCCCATTTGGGGTCAATTACCAATGAAAACCTACCAGTCTCGTGAAATCGATGAAATCCGTCAGAATATAATGGTTAAGCTGGCCTGTTTTGGCTTTAGCGCTAGTTGATTTCCGGTAAATTGCCCTTCAATAAGTTTCCAAAAAATCAAAAAATTTATTGTTCTATTTTCGTGTATATGCTATAAATCCGCGCCTTGATAAAATGTCATTTTTGGACTTTTCTCAAAAAACACTTTTCGTGACAAACAGAAGCATAAAAAACTGTTTAATATCAAATAGTTAAACTGGCGGAGACACAGATGCCAAGTAAAAAGAAGCCTACAGCTGCAACCTCTACTACTCTTGGTGCCTTGGGAATTGAGCCCTATAAGGTAAAGAAAAACGAAGAGTATATGAACGATGATCAAGCGAGTCATTTTCGCTCTATTCTGGATGCGTGGAAAATTCAGTTGATGGAAGAAGTGGACAGAACTGTAACTCACATGAAAGATGAGGCGGCTAATTTCCCCGATCCGGTAGACCGAGCGAGCCAGGAAGAAGAATTCAGTATTGAATTAAGAACTCGTGACAGAGAACGTAAATTGCTTAAAAAAATTGGTCAGTCAATTCAAGCAATCGGTGACGAAGATTATGGTTACTGTGAATCATGTGGCATTGATATAGGCATCCGTCGTTTAGAAGCTCGTCCGACTGCCACCCTTTGCATTGACTGCAAAACACTCGACGAAATCAAAGAGAAGCATGTTAATCGATAACAAAAACAATTTTCTAATTTTCCACGACACAAGCGCCTTTTGGCGCTTGTGTTGTTTTTGCGGTGGCTGGATGTCATTTGTGTTTGACTAAAAAAAGAGTAAAAGACTGAAAGACATCTTACTACAGAGGCAAACAGAACACAGATTAAGAAAAATAAAGCTAACTTAGTCTTGCGGCTTTAAGTCATCAAAAAGCAAAAAAATGAGGTCAGGCATGTCGGTGTAAAGTTTCCCCTTTCCCTTGGTTGGACTTGATTATCAGGTTAAAATCAATTCATGTCGACTCGTCAAAATAACAAAAACACCGCTTCAAGCGACAAACCCTGGATCGGTCGGTTTGCCCCCAGTCCAACTGGTCCTCTCCATTTGGGCTCACTGGTCGCTGCCGTTGCTAGTTATATGATCACTAAACAAAAAGGTGGTCTTTGGTTAGTCCGAATAGAAGACTTAGACCCTCCAAGAGAAGTCGCTGGTGCCAGCCAATCAATTTTAATCAGTCTAGAAGATTTTGGTCTGTTTTGGGATGGTGAAGTGGTTTACCAAAGTCAGCGTAATGCTCTCTACCAACAAAGATTTGAGGAATTAATCGAGCAGAAGATCGTTTATCGATGCGATTGCAGTCGCAAGATGGTTGAGGCACGTGGTCAGGGCGTATACGATGGTTTTTGTCGAGACAGAGGATTGCATGCTAAAAGCGATCAAGCATCGAGGGTCAAATTTCTTTCAGGATTTGAGGATTTTGATGATCAAATTTTGGGCTCATGTCAATTTAAATCGGCGTTGGACAAGCAGGATTTTGTGGTAAAAAGAAGGGACGGTTTGTTTGCCTATCAGTTGGCAGTAGTCGCCGACGATATAGAACAAGGGATTAACCATATTGTGCGTGGACAAGATATTTTAGATTCGACTCCCAGACAGAATTTTCTTTATCATTGTTTTGCCGAGACCAGACCTAGCTACTACCACTTACCTTTGGTCAGGGATAATAGCGGTGAAAAATTGAGTAAACGACAGGGTGCCTTAGCCGTCGATAAACACCGTGCGACTAAACTATTGTTAAAAGCGGTGCAACATCTTGGGCAGAATATTGACCCCCATATGACAGACAGTAAACCGATTGAAATCATCAATTATTATGAAAAAAATTGGCAGCCAGTCCCCTATCACCGGCCAAAATACCGCTGTTAGGGGTCTGGCTAAAAATAAATTAATAAGGTAATTTTTTATGGATATAAAAATATCAGTATTTATTGCAGCTAGCCTGGATGGCTATATCGCTCGATACAATGGTAAGCTCGATTGGCTAGAAACCAGTAGCGACAAAAATAAAGTCGAAGATTATGGCTATGATGACTTTTACGGCAGTATCGATTGTATTGTAATGGGTAGAAATACCTTTGAGAAAGTGGTTTCTTTTCCCACTTGGCCCTACCACAACAAGCGTGTGATAGTATTGAGTCGTCGTTGGAATCAGATTCCCGACCAGTTTGCTGAGTTGGCCGAACTATATTCCGGTAAGGTTGAACTTTTGACCGTTGATTTACAAAATCAAGGTGTACGACACGTTTATGTTGATGGTGGGATTACCATTCAATCTTTTATTCAGGCCGATTTATTAAATGAAATTACAGTAACGACAGTACCGATAATTTTAGGAAAGGGGTTACCGCTGTTCGGAAATACTCGAGGTGATATGAAATTAGAACTGATGAATTCGCGAGCCTTTGATTCTGGTTTTGTGCAAGCGAAATATCGGTTTATGACAAGCTCTAGGTTCTAAGTTCTAAAAACGGGGCTGCTCGGCTCCATAGGTGCTAATTCTTTTTCTCTCATAGAGCTTAGTACTTGGTACTTATAACTTGTCTTTTCTCTGTGTCCTCTGTGGTAGAGAGTGTTTTGATATTTTATCCAATCAGCTGGTCTTTGATTGACTGGTTTCTGCTTAACCGCCATTCTTCAATCATTTCATAACGAACACTTTTTTTGGTCGGGACAGATGCCATTAAACAGAATGACTCAACTAAAAATGTTTGTTCAAAGCTTGGCAGGTTTTCAACCAGTCGTTCGACTTTTCTAAACAAGCTGACATGAGGTTTGTATTGTCTTTTTTCCAGGTCAAAGTGAGCAATTGATTGTAGTTGATTTTCTATGTGACTTTTTAGTTCGGTTAATTGTTTTTTTCCCTGTTTGACTTCTAATCCCAGTATTTTTGAGTTGGAATAATATAAAGGGTGTTTGATACTCACTTCAAAAGGAGCTATTGAGAGAGTCTTTAATCCATCCAGAATTGACTCTATTTTTGGCTCAGACACATCACCCAGAAAACAAAGGGTGATATGGAAATTCTCGGCATTGATTGGATTTGCATCAATGGAATACAGCCGGTCCTGAAAACCAAGCAGTTTGGTCTTAACCATTGAACTTAATTCAACAGCAAAGAAAACTCGGTGAGTGGTTTTTTTCATCGTAACAGAATAATAATTTTGGGCCCATCAAGCCCAATATGGATTGGTTTTAAATACAGACTTTCTGGTTTCTTCTAAAGCATCAAGGATTGGTTTATTGCGTTTCTCCAGCCATTTGATGGTTTCGTCTTGCTGGTGATGTTCCATTTGCAGTTCAGAAATATAGTGATTCATCTGTAACTCTCTGATCCCGTTAATAATATCCACCCAAGGCTGTCGATAAGATAATCTCTTTTGGCTATCAAATAAACTGCCAAAAAATAATCCAGTATCCAGCGCTCTTCTTAAATGGGCTATTTGCTTAAAATAATCCTGTGGTTCAAGGTCAAGACTAGCGCCGAGATCTCTTTTGAGATCTTTTCTCATATGATCGAGTTGTTTACGAGCAAATTCGATAATCGGCATGCGTAGATTTTCTCTGTCATTTTCCGGAATATAGTCCCGCCATTCTCTGCCATATAACCACTGCGACATATTTAACATCATCAGGTTGTATCTTTCAGTAGTCAATAATGCCTTGAATTCGTCTATCATCTCAACCGCTTCGGTCTGAATTTTTTGTTGTTGCTCTTCAACCAAATCCCAATCGGCTTTTAATTTTAAATAGCGGACTAGATATCGTTTATGTTTGGCAGCATCGACAATTGGTCGCATTGCTTCACCTAGCCAATCCCAGCTTCGACGTAAATCTTTTGTCGCATTCCTTGGGATCAATCCGCCAAAGACCAGGTAAATATGTTGTAGACTCATTAGCGCACGATACATTTCCAAAATAGCGCCATGAGCATCATCCCTATCGAGAAAAAGTTCGTAATACTGCCAGTGGTTTAACGAAGAAAAACAAATCTGCTCAAAAGCTTTTTCCGCTGCGATGCCCTGACTCAGTTCTGCAACCTGCATGACTTTCTGGCGAGGGTTAAATTCCTTACACAGGCTATATCCGCGTCGTGCTTTACTGGCATTCGACAAGGTCAGATTTAATTCTTTAATGAGATATCGACCCATAGCGAAGATATAATCCGCGCTGCCTTCAAGTAATTCAAGCTCCACTTCACAGATTTGTTGGGTGTTGACGCCGCTGACAATGGAACCTAGATCAAGCGCTATTTCAATCCGAGTGGAGTCAGAAAAGGTCAAAACGCAGCTGGTTCTATCAAAATTGGTTTCAAAGCAAGGAATAAATTCACCGCCATCTTCGAGCGCTTCTTCAACCAATATTAGCAGGTATGGTTCCTGTATTTGGCTGATATCCAGCTTATTGGCTTTAAGATCAATTTCATCTTCATTTCGTTGGTGCAGGCCGCCAATGGCTTTACCGGAGGATTTTACGCATTGGATCAGGCGATCATCAACCGCGCGAATACGCATACCAATCCCTAGTTCTCTCAGCTTGAACCCAGGATTATCAAAATAGACATTAGCCAGATGTTTGGTCTGCCATGGGCTTTGAGATGCAATCCCAGGAAAGTCTAATTCTTTGATTTCATTTAGTTTATTTGGGCAGGCGGCTAATTTTAGCTCTAATTCACTGGCCATCGATATAACCTGTTGGCATGACAATATTATTGCTATTTAACCACTCATTTAGAGAGTTGTCATTTAATTAATGAGCTCAACCTGTCATAACGACTAGGAATACTGTTAGTGGGATAGTTAAATTAAACGGGCATAGGTCGCTTTAGCGGATAAATAGGCTTTATTTAGTCGATTGCAGGCTATACAATTTCACATTAGTCTTACGAAGACTATCCTTCGTTAACCTATACCCGTGATACCTCAAAATGCAGGTTCCAGTGTTCAGCTAAAATGTCTGAA
>CAZOBX010000175.1:0-9096 GCA_964578045.1 uncultured Kangiella sp.
GTACCGCAATAAGCTCACTTAAACGCGCAACCGCTACATCCCGTTGATCGAGTATATCCGGTGGTGGATTACCGGGAGAACCCGCGATCTGAGTATTAAGAGAGGCTATAGACTGACCAAGAGTGGTTATCTCTTGTGATATCGTGTCTATATTCGAATTGACCTGGGTAATTTGTGCTTCGAGTTGAGTATGAATGGAATCAAACTTTGCCACCAGACTTTGTGCCTGATCCAACATAACCTGTCTTGCCGCAATAGACGCAGGATCGTTGACCACCCCTTGCAATGCTGAAAAGAAAGTCTGGAGTGAATTATTTAAGCCATTTTGACTATCGGCTAACAGACCATCAACTCGATTCGCCTGATCAAGATAAACCTCCAATCTCATAAAATTGGCCGTAGCCGATATTATTTCTAATTGATGAGTTTGATCAAAAATCCTTGTTACCTGACCCACTTCAACACCAGAACCAAAATAGTTACCCCCAATAAATTCTGGTAGTCGTGGTGTTTGAGAAACCCGCTGGCGGCTGTAACCTTCGGTATTGGCGTTGGCGATATTATGTGCCGTGGTATTCAGGGCTGCCTGGTTAGTAAGCAAACCTGAAACACTGATTCCAAAAATACTGACTGGCATTTTCTTTTCCTCAAACTCGATAGATTGCTATCATCCAAATACAGATTACTCTGCGTCGCTGGATATCGCAGGATTCATATCTGTTTTAAATATTCTCAAAATTTTATTCGCATAGTTAGGATCTGTCGCATAACCCGCCGACTGCAGTGATTGAATAAATTGAGTTGCGTTTTTGACCACTTTAAGAGCCGCTTGATAACGTGGGTTATTTTGCAGAAAATCAATATAGTCTGAAAAACTTTTTTCGAAATTTTCATACATTCTGAATTCGCCTTTAGTTTTGACAAATTCTCCTTTTTCAACTTCAAGCGTATCGATTTTTACCGAAGGTCCTTGCCATTGATTATTACTTTTTATGCCAAATAAATTATGGCTAGGTCGACCATCACTATCGTGCATAATATATTGACCCCAACCTGTTTCTAATGCCGCCTGGGCAATTAGCAATTTTGGGTCAAGGCCGATTTTATCAGCAACTTTTTTTGCATGGGGCAGCAGTTGATTAATAAAATCTGTGGCATTATCAAATAGGGATTTTTTCTCTGCTTTGATAATTCCACTAGAATCGTCAACCGTTTCAATTTTTGGTTTAGCGAGTTCTAAATTTTGATTTTCAGTGAGCGCCTTTTCAGCAATAACTGTTACGGTTTGACGGTCTTGGTTATTGACCGGCGAAATATTCTTATTATTGTCTACCTCAATATTCCGATGATACGCAATTGACCTTGGCGTTCGGCTTATTTGGCCAGATGGATTCGTTATAGCTTCGATGCCTTTATCACCTAACAAATTACGCACCATTAAATCAGCAATACCCAGGTTGCCTTTTTGCGATAACTCCACCGACATTTGTTCGTCTAACATGCTAATAAACATTTTTTCTTGCTCGCTACCGAATAACGAATCATCCCCCATTACTTCACTCGCCTGACGCATGGATTTAAGCATCATATTCATGAAAAAGGCTTCAAACTCTTTTGCAGCCGCTTTAATTGCTCCGCGACTGTCCACAATCGCCTGTTTTCTAATCCCATTAAGCGACTGAAGGTCCGAGAAAATGCTCGGACCGTTGGATTGATTATTCGCTAAAATAGCCATTATTGATTTCTATTCATGATTAAATGACCACCAGTTCTCCGCTTATAGCCCCAGCGACTTTCAAAGCTTCTAATATTGCCATCACATCACCAGGCGCCGCGCCAACTGCATTAACCGCTTCCACCAATTGCTGCAATGTGGCACCCGGTTGAAAATGAAACATCCGGTTATTTTCCTGAGCGATATCGATTTGACTATCTAACGTTGCCACCGTTGTACCTTGATCAGAAAAGGGGGCTGGCTGGCTCACGCCCTGGTTTTCTTTGATTTTAATGATCAAATTGCCATGCGCGATTGCCGCTTCTTTAAGATGGATATTTTTGCCAATGATGATTGTGCCTGTGCGGGAGTTAACCACAATTTTAGCCGCACTTTCTGCCGGTTTTACCTGAATATTTTCCAACACCGAAAGGTAACTGATTCGTTGAGCAGCATCTCTTGGCGCAGATACCTGGATACTGGTCGCATCGATAGGCCGGGCTGTTTGGCTACCGACCAGTTGATTAATTTGTTTAGCCAATCTGACCGCCGTAGTAAAATCTGGCTCATTGAGATTAAAAGTAATAAATTCATTGTCCATAAAATTGCTGGTAACCGTTTGTTCGACTGAAGCGCCATTTGGAATGCGTCCCACTGTTGGAATGTTGACCGTAATAGAAGAACCATCGCCGCCTTGTGCGCCAAAACCGCCTACCACCAGATTACCCTGTGCGATGGCATAGACTTTTCCATTGGCTCCTTTAAGGGGAGTCATTAATAACGAGCCGCCTCTCAGGCTTTTTGCTTCGCCTAAACTACTCACAGTGACATCAATCATTTGACCGGGTTTGGCGAAAACAGGTAAAGTCGCGTGAATCGCGACTGCTGCAGTATTTTTTAACTTAAGCTGACCGCCGGTTGGAACGTTTATTCCAAATCGGGCTAACATGGTTCGAAAAGTTTGTTCGGTGTATCTTGTTTTTTCACCCGTGCCGTCCAGGCCCACAACCAGACCATAACCGATCAATTGGTTTTCTCGCACACCCTGGATACTAGTGAGGTCTTTGATGCGCTCAGCGGAAACGGAAAAACTAGCCATTAAGACCAAGACTGGAATAATTATTTTCATTAAACCTGCTAAATTCATTTTTTGTTTCTCACTGCTACGAAATTCATTTTACTTGTGGGTCGGGAAGCTTTTCCCGACAATTTTATAGTCTTCGACCATAATGCTGGTAAAGGCTTTCCGGCCTACAAAAAAACACTAAAAAGGCCACCAACCTGAATTGAAGAACCGGCTTAACCAGCCTTCTTCATTCGCTTCTGCCAGTGGGCCAGTACCGCCGTAATAAATTCTCGCGTTGGCCACTTTAGTCGACTCAACTTGATTATCTTTACTGATATCCTCCGGACGAATTAATCCAGAAATCCTGACGAATTCACTTCCCTGATTTAGCGAGATCCATTTTTCACCTTTTATCGCTAAATTGCCGTTAGCAAATACTTTTTGAACAGTGACGCTAATGGTTCCCTGAAGGAGATTACTTTGTTCACTATCCGTTTCGGCTTTAAATGCGTTCGCGCTGGTAAGTGTCACCCCAAAATTCGGTGTGTCGCTGCCAAAATTTGGTGTTCTGCCAAAAATACTTGGGGCGGTCGTACTGACTTCTGTGTCCTTTTTTAATTCGGTATCTGCGGTTTTGCTCGCGCGGGTACTTTCGGTTAAAATAACGGTGATGATGTCACCGACTCTTAACGCCTTTTTATCCTGAAACAGCAATCTTGCGGTAGCAACGTTGTAAATCGCTCCGGAATTATTGACCTCTATTGCTTCATCTCGAGGGTAACTAGGAGCCCAGTTGGGATCATCTTCTATCTCATGATGATAAATGGTGGTACAAGCAGACAAAAGGCCTAACAAGACAATTATGAATAATCGACTAATCATCGTTAAGTTCCTATTCCTCTATAAGGTCTGATTAATGAACTGCAACATCTGATCAACGGCCGACAAGACTTTGGCATTGGTCTCATAAGTCCGTTGTGTCTCAATTAATGAAACCAGTTCTTCCACACTGGAAACATTGGATGTTTCTAACTGTCCACCGAGCAATTCACCAATACCGTCCAGACCGGGCGTTCCGATTACCGGAGTACCGCTGCTACCAGTTTCTAAATAGAGATTTCCACCAATGGATTGCAAGCCAGCGGGATTAATAAAAGTCGCAATAGTAATATTGCCAATATTTGCTGGAGCGGCGGTGCCTTGCTCCTGAACGGTAACTGTGCCATCTAATGCGATATCCAAACTGGTGGTATTTTCTGGAATCGTTATCGCGGGATCTAACAAAAAGCCGCTCCCGGCAGTAACAATTTGGCCTGTTTCATCAGTCGAAAAATTACCGGCTCGGGTGTAACCAATTGTGCCATCGGGCATTTGTATTTGGAAAAAACCGTTGCCTTTTATCGCCATATCTAATTGATTAGATGAGGTTTGAAAACTGCCTTGGAAATGTTGTTTTTGAGTCGCTACCACTTTAACGCCAGTACCAATCTGTAAGCCCGATGGTAACTCGGTATCTTGAGAGGATTGACTACCAGGCTGACGGAAATTTTGATAAAAAAGATCTTCGAAAACCACACGATCACGTTTAAATCCGATGGTTCCGGCGTTCGCCAGATTATTTGAAATAACCGACAGGTTAATCGTTTGTGCTTCTAAACCTGTTTTTGAAATCCATAGAGCTGGATGCATAACTTTTTACCTCAACTACAAAATTCTAGCTACATAAAACCTAAAAACCTAAAAATCTCTTGACCTGTTCTTTTATGGCTGCAATAAGCGATCCAATGCCTGGCCTCGCTCTTCAACGCCAGCCATTAATTTGATTTGCACTTCATATTGTCTGGATAACTGGATCATATTTGTCAACTCTTCCACCACGCTCACGTTACTGGCCTCTAGCCCACCGGTTTGAACTGTTACAGCAATATCATTGATAAAAATTTCGGTTTCGCTACTTCTAAATAATCCTTGTTCATCTTTATAAAGGCTTTTAGGGTCCGGATTGACTAGTTTGATCCGGTCAACAATTGCCGTTTCGTTCGGCTGGGCACCCACTGGGCGGATCGTGATTGTGCCATCTGCCGCAATATCGATTTTTTCAAAAGGTGGAATGGAAATGGGTCCACCATCACCTAAAATTCGCTGACCTACACCATTGGTTAAAACGCCATTGGCGTCTATTTTTAGATCACCACGACGGGTTAATAATTCTTCACCATTTTCATTTTGAATAACTAACCATCCCTCGCCTTTAATGGATATATCAAGGTCTCTTCCTGTCGGCGTTCTACCGCCATGATCCAAATTATGCCCCGGCCTTTCTCCCATGGCAAAAACGCGGCTGGGTAATCCTTCGCCATAGATGGGCATAGAACGAAACTGTGCCAGATCGGCTTTAAACGCTGTGGTGGAAGCATTAGCTAAATTATGCGCGGTATTCGCCTGAGCAAAACTAGTCTCTCTGGCGCCGGTCATTGCTATGTAGAGTAATTTATCCATTGTCGTTTCCGGGTTCTAAGTTCTAAGTTCTAAGTTCTAAGTTCTAAGTTCTAAGTTCTAGGTTCTAGGTTCTAGGTTCTAGGTTCTAGGTTCTAGGTTCTAGGTTCTAAGAAATCTTGATTTTCAGTGCTTGTTAAGTCAATGTTTTTTCTCTTATAGTACTTAGAACCTATCTCTTATAGTTCTTATCATTTCTTATCTAATATTAATAATCGCTTGAGTAATGGTATTGTTGGTTTCGATTGATTTGGCGTTGGCCTGAAAATTACGTTGTGCCGCAATTAAGTTGACTAATTCCGCAGTTAAGTCGACGTTTGATACTTCAAGAGCCCCGGATCGAATTTGACCAAAACTGGATGTCACCGCCTCACCGACTAAAGGTGTTCCAGAATCGGTAGTATCTTCCCAGGAATTATTACCTTTTTGTGATAAACCCTGTGAATTTTGAAATCTTGCCAACGCAATTTTTCCTAGAGCCGTGGATTGACCATTACTAAAATTAGCTCTGATAACCCCCGTGTCAGAAATTTCCACACCCGTTAATCGGCCGATTGCAAAACCATTTTGCTCCAATACATTGACCGTAAAAGGTGAAGAGAACTGAGTGGTTCCGTTTCCAGCATAATTAAAATTGAGCGGGCCATCCGCACTACCGTTTCCATAAGGAATATCGAGTGTAATTATTGGATCCGGGACACTACCCACAAATACCCCTGAATTATCGAAGGTCATGGTGTGGTAAAGTTGGTTACCTACTTGCGGCGCGGGCTTTGGAGCACCCACTGTTCCTCCTGCTACATCAATGGACAATACGTCGCCGGCATTATCAGTGGTATTGTAATAGCCCGCCCAGGTATTAGCGCCAGTTTTTATATAATAGGCAGTAACAACATGGCTTTCACCTAACGAATCAAAAACGGTTAGAGAGGTTGACTGAGTGAAGGTCGACGCTTGTGACGGATCAAATAAAAGAGGGTCTAGAACAGCGGCACTGGCAGGAAGGTTGACGCCAATATCCACCACTGTAGTTACTGTGGGCACCCCTGCGGTTTGTGGCAATTGCAAAGGTATGGTGCTTGAAATACTGGTAGCGGTAACCGTTCCATCAGCATTCACCGGAAACACTTGTAGTCTTGCTCCCGCGTTATTGACCACAAAGCCATTGTTATCGACTCCAAATTCTCCGTTTCTGGTAAACAGGTTGTTGGCATTGGTTTCGCTCGGTGAAAGAATAAAAAAACCTTCACCTGAAACAGCCAGATCCAATGTATTCTGGGTAAACTCTAAATTACCCTGGCCAAATTGCTGCGCTACATTTGCTAATAATGTACCGTTACCAATGGCGGTATTGGAACTACCAAAGGATGAACTGGCAAAAATATCAGCGAACTCTGCACGAGAACTTTTGAATCCTGTAGTGCTCACATTAGCGATATTATTACTGGTAACATTGAGCTCTGCTTGCGCTGCATTTAGTCCACTCAGTGCGGTATTAAAAGACATAACTACTCTCCTGTTTATTTAATCAAATAAGTAACTTTTCAGCTTACCTCTAAAATCCGCCATTTGTTCGTTCAAAAATGGTCACATAAACGAGTATGTTCACATTTTCTGCCTCAAACTGACGAATTTTAGAGGCAACCTGAAAAGTTACATAAAAAGGCCTGGGATAAAAACAATCAACTATCCGACTTCTTTAACATCATTAAAATTAACTTGGCCTAAACCGGTCAGGTTTAAAAATATTCCGCCACTTGCGCCACCCAAATTAACACTGTGAACCTGGGCTCGAATGGACGTTGGTATTTGTTCAGTGGTCCCGTTGACCGCACCAAAAGCAGCCACTTCATATTGACCCTGGCCTAAAAAATCACCTGCTTCATTTCGACCATCCCAGAAAAATTCGATGTCGCCTGCTTCTCTATCACCAACATCTATACTTCTAACCAATTGACCTGAACTATCGCGAATTTCAAACCTCAAGTTAGTCACATAACTCGGTAAATTCAATTGGCCGGACATACCTGTAGACTCGTCAGGCACATGACCGACTGATGATGGAATTAAAACATGGCGACCAACTAATGAAGACGCTTGTAACGCTTGATTAGAGGTCAAGGATGTTGATAAATCATCAAACTGAGTGACTAAAGTTTGTAAGCTGTCAAGGCTCGCAAACTGGGCCATTTGGCCTATAAACTCTGAATTTTCGACTGGCGACAAGGGATCTTGATTAGCCAATTGAGTCGTTAATAGAGTTAAAAAGTCAGATTGATCAAGCTCCTGACTCGTACTGGTCTCTTCGGTAGGCGGCGCATTAATACCGATATCTGTAAATATATTTTCTGTTGGGTTGTTTATGATTGACATAATATTTGTCTCGCTAATTTCGGTTTCTCTCAAAACCAACTATTTTAAAATCAACTCTTTGTTTATTTAAAACTTTAGTCAGGGCGCAGAGACACGCTCTTGCCTGTATTTCATTCTATTCTTAACTCGCAGCCAATATTCTATTACTGCCCCAATGAAAGAGTTCGGGTTAACAAACTTTTAGTCATATTGGCAACTTGCACGTTGGATTGATAAGACCGAGAGGCAGAAATCATATTGGCCATTTCTTCAACCAAACTAATATTTGGCGCGTAAACATAACCATTTTCATCGGCCAATGGATTTTCCGGTTGATACCTGGCCACCGCTTCAGCCTGGCTTTCAATAATAGCGGTAACCTTTACCCCGCCCGTTTGATGCCCACCATTCGGATTTCCCAAATTAATAGAATCATTCATAATCGTCGCAAACACCGGATGTCTGGCTTTGTATACTTCACCGGTACTACTGGCAACACTATCTGCATTAGCAATGTTACTGGCGATGGTATTTAGGCGGACGGTTTGTGCCGACATCGCCGAACCACTGATATTAAAAATATTATATAAACTCATTGACTATTCGCCTCTGATCGCGCTCATTAAGCCTTTAATACGACCATTTAAAAAAGTTAAACTTGCCTGATATTGCATCGCATTTTCTGCGAATTTGGTTTGTTCTATCTGCGCCTCGACTGAATTGCCATCACCGGTATCCGGTTGCAACGGGATCCGATAGGATAAACCCGGTATTTCGGACCCTATGCGGCTGTCAATATGATTGACATGAGTCCGCTTGAGACCCGATTGCTGATTGACTACCGCCATTTGTAGAGCCTGTTGAAAATCGATATCTCTGGCTTTAAAATTTGGCGTATCAGCATTGGCGAGATTATTGGCCAAGACTTCCGCTCGCAGCGCCTTAATATTAAGAGCGGCTTCGTGGACTCCGAACGCTTTGTCAAAATTGATTGCCATACTATTATTAACCTGCTGCTATTTACTTTATTAACGGAAAAATATCATCAGCCAATAAATTGATGCTGTAATTCCGTAGTAGAACTAGATGTAAGAGTTAGTGCAAGGCTTGTGCCAATTAGAGCTTGGCCAGTGGATTGTGTAATAAGACGGGTATAGATAGGTAAAATTAGGCTTTTTTTGTTTGAGCATGGAATGCCAATAGCGGCAAGGCCATTCCGCAAAAGCGGCAACGATGTTTCTTCTAAACGATCTATTTGTTTTTTCGGTAAACCAGTCCTGGATTACAACGAACCATTTCCAGGGGTTTGCAATCACGGGTTAAAGATTCGGATGCACCGAGAAATAAATATCCACCCGGCCGCAAACTATCAATCAATCCATTTAATACCCGGGTTTTATTTTCTTGAGAAAAGTAAATTAGAACGTTTCTGCAAAAAATCACTTCAAATTTTCCGCAGGTATAAGGC
>CAZOBX010000175.1:9106-12673 GCA_964578045.1 uncultured Kangiella sp.
AAACCAAGTAAATTGAGCTGCAGGAAATGAACGCGATTTCTTAAAGTTTGGTTTAATTGCCAGCTATTTTCACTGGTTTTTTCAAAATGACGGCGTAGTTTATCGTTCGGTAAACCACGTTTTAATTCGATTTCATGGTAGATACCTTGTTTGGCTTTTTGTAATATTCTGGAAGACAAATCCGTCGCTATGATTTCTGTGGTTTCAGTGATTGATGTTTCATCCAAAATCATCGCTAAAGAATAAGGCTCCTGCCCCGAAGAGCAGGCTGCACACCAGATTCTAAAGCGTCCCTTGCTTTTAAACTCTGAGATTAAATGACGTTTCATATACTCAAAGGGATAACTATCGCGAAACCAGAGTGTTTCATTTGTCGTCATTTGGTCAATAACTTTTTGCAGCAATAGTTTGCCGGAAGGGCGATTGATTTCTGCGAGTAGTTCAGACAACGAAGCGATATTATTTTCTTTGACAAAGTTTGATAAGCGACTGGCAACTAAATACTGCTTATTTTCACCGAGTAAAATACCACTCTGTCTTTCGAGAATTTGGCTAAAATTATTGTAGTCGGCGGAAGATATTTCCATTTATTGTTTTTTTTCCGGTTTTAGGAAATAGCTGAGAGCTCTCTTGCCCTCAACTATTACTTTCGGTTAATCTTCTAAATCTATCCGCCGCTGCACCGCTCTTGCCAATTCATCGGGATTAAACTTAGGAATAAAATCGTTGGCACCTACTTTTTCAACCATGGCTTCATTAAAAACACCACTTAAAGAAGTGTGTAACATCACCCAAAGGTGTGACAACTTATCATTATTACGTATTTCTGCGGTTAAAGTGTATCCATCCATTTCAGGCATTTCGATATCGGAGATCAGCATAATGACTTCGTCATCAAGCTCTATACCATCCTTTACCAGATTCTCTAAATAGGTATAACATGCTCTCCCGTCTTTGAATATTTTTGTTCTAAATCCGAGCTGCTCAACGGTCCGTTTGATTTGATTACGGGCCACCGAAGAATCATCTGCGATCAACACAAATTTATCTTCTGGCGCTTTGCCAAGGTTTTCATCAACGATTTCCTGACTTACGGTCGCATTATTAGGGGTGATTTCTGACAGTATTTTTTCAACGTCGATAATCTCCACTAATTTGTCGTCTATAGTGGTTACAGCCGTTAAATAATGAGTCCTGCCGGAACCGCTTGGCGGGGGGTGGATGTCACTCCAATTCATATTAACGATTCGTTCGACTGATTTAACCAGAAAGCCCTGCACTTTACGGTTATATTCCGCAATTATAACAAAGCACTTTTCGACCTCTCCCAGAGACGGGCCTCCAACTGCCATACTTAAATCAATCACCGATATGGCCTTGCCTCTGATCTGAGCGACCCCGCGTACCACGTGATGGCACCCTGGCAAAGTCGTCAACGATGGACACTGAATGACTTCCCTTACTTTAAAGACATTTATACCGTAAAGCTGTTTTCCGGCTAAACTGAACATCAACAACTCAAGACGGTTCTGTCCGACCATTTGAGTCCGCTGGTTGACCGAGTCAAGAATACTGGACATTGAGATTTCCTCTTTTCTAATATCATGCCATTGAATGGCATAGTTATTGCTTGGGTTATAACTATTAAATTACTTTTAAACGAATACTAAAATACTAGTGAATGATGAATACCGTTTCTGGTACTTAAGATATAAATTAGTATTGTATTAATAGATTAAATACGTAGGTTGTTTAATACCTATTACTAAACTCGACTGGCGACAACTTAACAGCTCTTTTTAAGCGTTAGAATAATCCCAAGAATTAAACCTATCTCTAATGAGTATAGTAAAAATCGACCAAAATGCAGGATAATGATGATGTTTTTTACAACAAATCGTAAGAAAAATGGTTTTACACAACTTTTTGCAGGGCTAACTATGGCTGTGTTGGCGAATATTTTGCCTGGTTTTGCAAATGCTACACCAGCCCCAGTATTCGAACCTGCCGAAAATATTAGATTAGCGGCAAAAATTTTCCTAGAAGAAATGACAAATGCTGCCGATAACCCATCTATAGTGGTCAAAATCGGTAAATTAGACCCAAGATTACGCTTACGTCACTGCCAGGATAATCTACAAGTATTTTTACCCGCAGGCTCAAAACTGACTGGCAAACTGACCATTGGCATCAGTTGCAATATACCTGTTTTGTGGAAAATTTTTGTATCCGCGACAGTCGATCAATTTACTGAGGTTGTTGTGGCCAAAACTAATATTTCCAAAAAATCGATTATCTCAGAACAGGATATCGAAATTAAGAGAATTAATATTTCGAAATTAAGAAAACAACCTGCGACCAGTATCGCTCAAGTTATCAATACCAGTCCGAAAAGATTTTTAAGAGCAGGTTCGGTGATTTTTGAGGACGGCATTTGTATGGTTTGTAGAGGGGACATTGTGCAAGTCTTTGCAAAAAATCAGTTTTTAGCCATTAATTTACAAGGTGTTGCGTTAGCTGACGGAACCATTGGTGAAAATACAAAAGTAAGAAATTTACAATCAAAACGTTCGTTTAATGCTAGAGTGGTTGGTAAGAATCAATTGGAAGTCACTCTAGCCGCTGTAAAATAGTTTGAAAGGATTAAGATCTTATGGTTTTGGATATTCGTAGTTTGATCCCGGGGCAATCGAAAGCGCTTATGGGTAAAACTGGAAAATCAGAAAAGAAACAATCAAAAAGTGTTAGTGCAAAGCTAAACACCACTGAGTCTGATTCTGTGAGTATCACTAGTCAGGCAGGTAAAATTAACCAGTTAATAGAACAAATGAAGTCTGCTCCTGTAGTGGATCCTGATCGCGTTTCGCCGGTTAAAGAAAAGTTAACAAAAGGTGAATACAAAATAAAATATCAGCAAGTAGCTAACAAAATGCTCGACTTTGAATCCAGCTATGGTGGGTATTGAATTCTGTTGCCTAGAGACTAGATTAAACAGAAAATTTAGCGAATAGATGCAATAAGGAGAACAACATGAAAGAAATTCAAATTTATCAGACCTTGTTAAATCAATGGACTGACCAATATCAAACCTTGCATGATATTCTAAATTGCGAACAGCTCGCTTTGGAAAAACGAGATTTTGCTCGATTGGCCTCACTTACTAAGGAAAAAAATGATCTGGTTATTCAAATTAATCAACAACAAATCCCGGTAATAAAAAACAATGGAGATATTAACCAACCTAAAATAAATGAAGTGAAAAAATACTGTTTGAAAAATCCAGAATTAAGTACCAGCTGGGATGGACTAATGAGCCTGGTTGAGCAATGTAATTTCAAGAATGAAGTCAATGCTCGTCTTATTGAACTAGTAACCATATCAACAAAACGCACATTTAACCTGATTAAGGGATTTGATCCTGATAATAATATATACAATTCAACCGGTGATAGAACTATTGTGAAACATTATGGGCAGTCTTTGTCTGCGTAGTCTATTTTGTTCGATTAGCAGACCTTCGGTCCGCGCCAATTTTGACATTTCTAAGATCAAAAGCGGTTTCGCAAC
>CAZOBX010000176.1:0-7304 GCA_964578045.1 uncultured Kangiella sp.
CACGCCTTGCACTCACTTGTTGGCTGAACTCTGAACTAGTCAAAATCCCTGTGTCGAGGTACTATGTTAAAATAGCACAATTAATTATTGTGTAGATTGCAAAAGACTATGACTAAGAATTTATTATTGCTAAGTAGCTCACGGGAGGGTGATAGCGGTTACCTTGAGCATGCTTTACCTATCATTAAAGAATTCTTGATGAGTATTCCTCTGCAGCCAGCATCGATTAATCCGCAAAATAGTGCAGCGTTGCACAACAAAAAGCTGTTGTTTATACCTTATGCGGGTGTTTCTATTGGTTTTGACGAATATGAGACGATGGTAAAGGATGCCCTTAAGGGACTCGATGTTGAAATAACCTCGATTCATCAAGTAAGTGATAAATTCACCGCATTGCAACAATGCGACGGTATTATTACAGGCGGTGGCAATACCTTTTGTTTACTTAATTCGCTTTATGAATTTGATCTGATTGAGCCTCTACGTAAAATCGTGGATAACGGCACTCCTTATATCGGCTGGAGCGCGGGATCTAATATAGCTGCCCCCTCAATTCGAACCACTAATGATATGCCAATTGTAGAACCACCCTCTTTTGCGGCTCTTGACTTAATTCCCTGGCAGATCAATCCTCATTATATTGACGGCAATCCTCCCGGACACAACGGTGAAACACGCCAACAGCGGATCGAAGAGTTTTTGCTCTCCAATCCGGGTAAAAAAGTCATCGGTATTGCCGAAGGCACCGCGCTTTGTTATCAGAATGACCAGCTCAGTTTTATCGGTGAAACAGGCGGATATTTATTTGCCAATAACTCGAAGATTGCTTTTGATTCAAATTCTGATCTTAATCAGCTGGTTAAGTAATCCTAATCGACTAATCACTTTACCTAATTAAACCTATGTCTAACAAAAACGACCAAATATACGCCAGCAGGCAATCAGCAACCCCTTTTAAATTTGATCAAAAAGTTGCGGCGGTTTTTCCCGATATGATCAAACGTTCTGTTCCAGGTTATGGAAATATTATCCATAATATTCAACAGCTTGCAGAAAAGTACATTACCAAAAATTCTCAGGCTTATGATCTCGGATGCTCTTTAGGCGCAGCTAGTTTAGCGATGAGTCATGGTAATCGGCAGAGTGGCGTAAAGATTATCGCGGTTGATAATTCTGCGGCAATGATGGAACGTTGTGAGACTAACATCGATGGATTTAAACACCAAACACCGATCGAATTAATCCAGGCAGATATTCAGAAAATAGCCATCAACAACGCCAGCATGGTGGTATTAAATTACACCCTGCAATTTATCGCGCAGCCTTTGAGGCTAAAGGTTTTGCAAGGTATTTACCAAGGCATGAATAGTGGCGGTATTTTGCTTTTGTCTGAAAAAATCATTTTTGATGATGATAAGGTGAATCAATTGATGATTGAGTTGCATCATCAGTTTAAGCGAGAAAACGGTTACAGCGAACTCGAAATCAGCCAAAAGCGAAATGCTCTTGAGACAGTGTTGGTGCCAGAAACGCTGGCGTGCCATATTGGTCGATTACAAGATGTAGGATTTGCTCACGTAAGTTGCTATCAGCAACAACTTAATTTTTGCTCCTTTATTGCGATAAAAGCATGATCAATTATCAACAATTCAGTGATGATATCGGTCGCTCTAGAGTAGCGCCTTGGCAGGATTATTTTCTCCACGCGGTACAGGAAAAATACGAGAGTTATACTCACGGCGAGGCACAAGAATGGCAAAGCTTGCTTGAATCACTGCCTGAAATACCAGTCAAGTCCATGGATATAGCTGATTCTGTCAGTGTTTTTGGCAACAAAGCCCTATCCACAATAGCCAGCAAACAATTTGTTGAACAATTGATGCAATTGCATCCCTGGCGAAAAGGTCCCTTTGAGTTATTTGGCATCAAAATCGATACTGAGTGGCGTTCTGACTGGAAGTGGGATCGGATAAAATCACATATCGCGCCGCTAAAAGAGCGATGTGTGCTGGACGTCGGTTGTGGCAACGGTTACCACTGTTGGAGAATGTTAGGGGAAGGTGCTCGTTTTGTCCTTGGGATCGATCCTTCGCAAAAATTTCTTGCTCAATTTGCCATGATACAAAAATACCTCTCGCTGCCGGGCTGTCATTTACTCCCTTTGGGGATTGAAGACATGCCTGAAGAAATGGGAAACAATGCCTTTGACAGTGTATTCTGTATGGGTGTTCTTTATCATCGTAAATCTCCGATCAATCTACTCTACCAATTAAAGAATCTATTAAATAAAGGTGGAGAACTGATTTTGGAGACCTTAGTCGTCGATGGCGATCAGACGACTTCGTTAGTACCAACTTCGCGTTACGCTCAAATGAGAAATGTGTGGTTTTTACCCTCAACCGAGGCGCTGGAACTCTGGTTACAGAAATGCGGCTTTACTAACGTAAGAACTATCGATATTACTCAAACCACCAAACAGGAGCAGCGAACTACCGACTGGATGACCTTTCACTCTCTGGAAAACTTTTTGCAAAAGTCGGATCTCAACAAAACCATCGAAGGTTATCCTGCTCCCAAAAGAGCAACAATTGTGGCAAACCGTTAATTACTGACAAAATAGTTAACCTGAACTCGGGATAAGGTGTGCCATTTAAGTTGTTTATAATCAACCTACTATCAACAAATAAATGGCCGATTTAGCGACTTTAACCTTTAAAATTTTTCCAGTGCCGATATTTTTGAGGATATCAAGGTAGGGTTGCGTACTAAATAGCTGGCTATTAGAAGCAATCTTAACGCGGAAAACCGTAAAAATAGCAGCATTGGATGCTTCTCCTTATCCGGAATTCAGGTTAGTTAACTAGCCCATTTAAAATTCGAATTTTAATCGTTTTCAGACTATCGTTTCTGGTTTATACTGGTCGGCTAGGATACGCACTTGTTTAATAGAGAGAAATAGACTCTCATTTACTTGAAATATAAAGTATTCTCGCGGCATTCCGCGCGATTTGTGAACCTGTTCCTGTCAATATCGTCTTTTTGACGATAATCTGGCTGGCAAGAAGGGATATTCGTTTGTCGTTCGGGATGAATTTTACTATCGAGGTGCCCGTAAATGCATTTATCCACACAGGAAATACCAGTACACAGCTTGCAGATAGGCATGTATGTGTCGCGTTTGGATGTTCCGTGGGTTCAAACACCTTTCCCGATTCAGGGATTCCATATTAGCAAACAGGAAGAACTTGACCAGTTATCCCTGTATTGCAATAAAGTTTATATTGATCGTTTTCTTAGCAAAATTGACGTTCGTTCAAGCCTGAGTCTTAGTCCCAAGACAATCTCAGAAAACGATAAGTATGATGCAAAAACAAAACGTTTAATGAACGAAAAGGCGCGCTTTAAGCCCGCAGTTGAAAATTACATTGCATCCAGTAAATTAAGAAAAGAAGTTAACAAGGCAAGTCAACTCTACCAACAGATCAACGGAAAAATGTCAGTTATATTCAAAGACATGATGCAAAATGGCTTCATTAATATATCAGAAGTACGATCCGCTTCAACTGAGATGGTTAAAAGCGTATTGCGCAATCCTGACGCTCTGGCATGGTTATGCCGGATCAGTGATGATAACCAGGCATTACACGAGCAAGCGGTGCGTAGTGCTATCTGGGGGATTATTTTCGCACGACATTTAGGATTGTCTAAACACGATCTGCGAGATATCGGTACGTCATTACTGCTTGCTCCAATCGGTAAGTGCAAATTACCAAAAGAACTTTTGTACGGAACCTTGACTAGCGAAGAAAACGCGTTGTACCAAAGTCATATCGATTTGACGCTGGAAGAAACTGAAAAAATATTTTCCTCCAGCCACCAGGTAAATTACATCCTATCTAGCTATTGTGAAAGAAACAATGGCAGTGGATACCCAAGAAATCTAGTGGGTAATCGTATTCCTTTTCTTGCTCGTGTAGCAGGTATGGCCTACTACTATGAAGAATTGATCAATCCATTGCCAGGAACAGAAGCGCTCACTCCAGTTGAAGCCATTTCTAACTTATACAACGAACGTGGCAACCTGTTTCAAAATGAATTGATCGAGTCGTTTATTCAAGCAATTGGCATTTATCCAACCGGCAGCCTGGTTAAACTGACCAATAACTCCATTGGCGTGGTTTTGGAACAACCCAAAAACTCCAGACTTCGTCCTAAAGTTGTCATTGTTAAAAACAGTATGAACGTTAAATTGGACAAACCTCAAATCGTCAAGTTATCCGATAATCCGACTGATCGTTTTGGTATGCCTCTGCAAATAGAGAAAAGTCTAAAAAGCACCAGTTTAGAAATCAATTCACAAGAGCTGCACGATAAGCTATTTGTTAAGAATAACTGGTTTTCGTTTTTACCGGCTTAATTCTAAGTTCTAAGTTCTAAGTTCTAAGTTCTAAGTTCTAAGTTCTAAAATGCGAACCTTAAGCGCGAAACAGGTCAAGTCTTTTTCTCTTATAGTACTTAGTACCTATCTCTTATAGTACTTATCACTTAGTACTAAGTACTTATCAATCATAATTTCTCATTTCCTTTCAGCAACTGCTTTTGAACAAAGTGGTTCATTTGGCGCTCTAAAATATCTAAAGGGATCGAACCGTTTTCCAGGATCGCATCGTGAAACAGTCTAATATCAAACTTGTCCGCCAGTTTTTGTTCTGCGATTTGGCGTAACTGAATAATCTTAAGCTCGCCTAATTTGTAGCTTAATGCTTGTCCCGGCCAACTGATATATCGGTCTACTTCGGTGCGGATATTGTGTTTAGATAACGCAGAATTTTCTTCCAGCAACGTTATGGCACGTTCACGGCTCCAACCGAACGCATGGATTCCGGTATCGATGACCAGTCTGGCTGCGCGCCACATCTCGTAAGACAAACGACCAAAATCACTGTATGGATCCTGATAAAAACCGGCCTCAAGACCCAATTTTTCACAATAAAGCGCCCAGCCTTCGCCAAACGCCGAAATATAAGAGAACCGCCTGAAGTTAGGTAGGTTATCTAATTCCTGATTCAGTGCGCCTTGTAAATGATGCCCTGGAACAGCTTCGTGCAAGGTTAAACTCTCTAAAACGTACAGAGGTCTTTTATCTAGAGCATAAGTATTTACCCAATAAGTTCCCGGACGAGTGCTGGATAAAGGCGCCGAAACATAACGTCCGGTTGTGTATTTGGGCGCGATAGATTCAGGTACCGCTTCAACCGTATAAGGCTGGCGAGGTAGTTTGCTAAAAAATCGGGGTAATTGGCCATCCATCTTTTTGGCGATGTAAGCCGCTTCTTTTAATAATTGCTCGGGCGTAGTCGCATAAAACTGGGGGGATTGTCGCAAGAATGCCAAAAAGTCCTTAAAATCACCTTTAAAGTTCAAGGATTGTATGATTTCTTCCATCTCTGCTCGAATTCTCTTTACCTCCTTTAATCCAATCTGATGAATCGCTTCAGCGGTCAAATCGCTCGTTGTATATTGCCGAATTTTATGCTGGTAATAGCGCTCACCTTGGGGAAACTCTTTGGCGCCAAGCGATTGTTTGGTTTTTGGAATGTATACGGTCTCAAAATAATCCGCTAAATCACGAAAGGCCGGTATCACTTTGCTAGATATTACAGCGCTAGCCTTTTGTTTCAAGGACGCTTGCTGCTGAGAACTCAGCCAATCGGGCAACGACTCAAAAGGTTTAAAAAATAAACTGTCTTGTGCAGAAGCATTGATTTGCTGACGAATAACATCAGTAAATCCTCGCATAACAATTGCCGGCATAGAAAATCCCCTTTTTAGCCCGGCATTCATATTCTCGATATTCTGCATAAAGAAATCAGGGATCTTTTCCAGCCGAGCCAGATAAGCACGGTAATCAGCTAGACCGGAAAATTCTGTTTCGACTGGCAAACGAGCAATACTGGTATGAAAACCGGAATCGGCCAAGAATGGAAGTTGATAATCTTTAAATGCTAGATTAGCCTGGCGATTATGCAATTGTTGTTTGAATATTTGATAATTTATCTGATCCGCGTCTGTCAGAGACTGATAATCAATCTCTGACAGCTGCTTTAAAAAAACCTGAGTTGTTTTTAACCAACGCAGCTGCGCTGCTTCAGAAACATCGGATAATTGATCGGATTTTGATAAATCTCCCATTGATTGAGCAAATACTGGGGATCGCTCCAAACGAGCCTGCCACTCTTTATCAAATAACTGATGAAGCCGCTCGGCTCCTTTATTTGCCGCCTGAGAAGAGCCGATAAGCAATACAAAGCTTATTAAGACTGAGCAAATTAGAATGGAGTTTTTCATATTATTTTATCTCTTTTAGTTTTTATCATTACCTTATTTCTAGCACTTAGCACTTAGCACTTAGCACTTAGCACTTAGCACTTAGCACCTAAGTATGGAAACATTATCAATGATTACCAGTCTTTAACAATTTAACAAAGTTACAGGGTGAAAACTCTAGAGTCAGCTGTTGTTTGATGATCTTGGTCCAGGCAGTCCGGCATGCGCCTGTCGATCCAGGCAAGCAAAAGATAACAGTGTTATTTGCCAACCCGCCTAATGCTCGACTCTGAATAGTTGAACTACCTATTTCTTCATAAGAAATACTACGAAACAACTCACCAAAACCGGGCATCGTTTTATCCAACAATGGAAGTACGGCCTCCGGCGTTGAATCTCTACCATAAAATCCAGTACCGCCGGTGATGATCACTCCATGGATATTATTCGCAGCTATCCATTGTGACAGAACGGCGCGGATATGATAAATGTCGTCGATAACGATCTCGCGAGATGCCAACTTATGACCCGCTGCCTCAATCTCCGAAATTAGATAAGCGCCGGATTTGTCGGTTTCGATGTTTCGAGTATCAGAAACCGTTAATACTGCAATATTAAGCTGACTCATTTTATTTGCCTGTCGATGTTGAACTATTTTAGATTTAAGCGTGGATTGTATCAATCATTCTTTATTTAATGCCACAAAATCGAAGGATTTATTGAATTAAGGCATAAAACGGTAATGCCTGCAAAATGACCTCAACAAGCGCAAGAAAACGCGGGAAATACAGGCTTTACAGCGAACTATTTTCAGGTATACTTGCGCGCAATTAGACCTTGAACTAAATTTGAGAGTAACGCTCTTGATTATCAGGTGCTCTAGCCCGCTATTAAACAATTCGGTATTCTGAAGCTAACTCATTTCGTTTGACTTAGTTTGTTGACTAATTTTTTAATTAACCTTATGAGGTATTTAC
>CAZOBX010000176.1:7314-12487 GCA_964578045.1 uncultured Kangiella sp.
ATTATTAACCATTGCTGTTAGAGCAGCACGAAAAGCCGGTGATTTCGTGATGCGCGAAGCTAACCACATTTCGTCTGTGGAAAGTAAATCCCAGCATGACTACGTGACCAACGTCGACAAAGCAGCAGAACAACTGATCATTGAAACAATCACAAACGCCTATCCCGAACATAGTTTTCTTGGTGAAGAAAGCGGTCAAAGCGGTCAAAGCGATTACCAATGGGTCATAGATCCAATTGATGGAACCACTAATTTCATTCGAAAAATACCTCATTGGGCTATATCTATCGCTTGTAAATATAAAGGCCGAACTCAAATAGGAGTCGTTTACGATCCGAATAAAGAAGAGTTATTCACCGCTGTTCAAGGCCGTGGCGCTCAGTTTGACAACAAAAAAATGCGCGTTAGCAATACCAAAGGCCTGGAACACAGTCTACTCGCCACTGGATTTCCTTTTAGAAACGAAGCAAAACTTGAAGAATACCTGCAAGTATTCGCCAAATTATTCCCTCTTTGTTCCGATATGCGCCGTGCTGGCTCAGCGGCACTCGATTTAGCCTATGTGGCAGCTGGTCGGTTTGACGGTTTCTGGGAATTTGGACTTAGTCCCTGGGATACCGCAGCCGGTGCGCTACTGGTTCAAGAATCCGGCGGCATGGTGGCGGATATGAGCGGTAATCCGAATTACGAGAAGCAAGGATCAATTTTGGCCGCAAATCCAAAGGCCTTTAAGGCCATGTTGCAGGCGATCAATCAAAAAGATTGAGCCGGATCGGTTATAGCTAAATTGTCTAATTGATCGACCCTATATTACTTGACTAAATTACTGGGTTATTAGAAAATAGGCGTATTAAAAAATCGACCAATTGATGATCCAGGTACTATTATGCGACTTACCACTAAAGGAAGATATGCTGTCACAGCCGTGCTCGATTTGGCATTAAATAGTCATGACAAACCAGTCAATCTAAGCGCTATATCAGACAGGCAAGCCATTTCTTTGTCTTATCTGGAGCAACTCTTTTCCAAATTAAGAAAAAACAAAATCGTCAAAAGTATCAGGGGACCTGGCGGTGGTTATCTTTTAAATGCTTCGCAAGATGAGATTAGCGTGGCGCACATTATTAACGCGGTCAACGAGTCGATTGAGCTCTCTCGCTGTGATGGCCGGGCAAATTGTCATGATGGTAAGCAATGCCTGACGCATAACCTTTGGGTTGATTTAAGTATTAGAATTAACGATTTTCTAGACAATATCAGTATCGGTGAACTAATCAGAGAAAATCAACGACAAGCAATTAATCATGAATCGGAAATGGCGGATGCCATACCGCTCACCATTCACCATTAATGAACCTATGAGAAATTTTAAAACGATATTGGAAGATACAGTATTTGTCATAGAACCACTATATATAGAGAGACAGTCATGAGCGAAGTAATTGACGATTATGTAAAAACTGAATACCAAGCCGGCTTTGTTACCAATGTGGAGTCAGAAACCATAGCGCCTGGATTGAATGAAGAGGTTATTCGGTTTATATCCGCTAAGAAAAACGAGCCTCAATGGTTATTAGACTGGCGACTTAAAGCATTTCAAATTTGGCAAGAAATGGATGAGCCAGACTGGGCTAAACTGAATATCCCAAAAATTAATCTTGATGAAATTTCCTTTTATTCAGCACCAAAGAGTATGGATGATGCACCCAAAAGTTTAGATGAAGTCGATCCAGAATTAATAGAGACTTACAACAAACTGGGAATTCCACTGCATGAGCAGGCAGTATTAGCAGGGGTTGCGGTCGATGTTGTATTCGATTCGGTTTCCATCGTCACCACTTTTAAAGAAAAATTGGCCGAAGCCGGAGTCATTTTTTGCCCTATTTCTGAGGCAGTCCATCAATACCCTGATTTAATCAAAAAGTATCTAGGCTCAGTTGTCCCTCAAAAAGACAACTATTTCGCCGCACTGAATTGCGCTGTTTTTAGTGATGGATCTTTTGTCTATATCCCTAAAGGTGTTCGTTGCCCGATGGAGTTATCCACTTATTTTAGAATTAATGAAGCAAATACCGGCCAGTTTGAAAGAACGCTGATTATCGCTGATGAAGGCAGTCACGTCAGCTATTTAGAGGGTTGCACCGCGCCCATGCGCGATGAAAATCAGCTACATGCTGCGGTTGTTGAGCTGATCTGTATGGACGATGCAGAAATCAAATATTCCACAGTACAAAACTGGTATCCTGGCGATGAAAATGGTGTTGGCGGCATTTTCAATTTCGTGACCAAGCGTGGTGTTTGCCATAAGAGCGCAAAAATATCCTGGACCCAGGTCGAAACGGGATCGGCAATCACCTGGAAATACCCATCGGTTATTTTACGGGGAGACAATAGTATAGGAGAATTCTATTCGGTTGCTTTAACCCGTAATTACCAACAGGCTGATACCGGCACCAAGATGATTCATTTGGGTAAAAATACTAAATCAACCATTATTTCTAAAGGTATTTCGGCAAGCAAGAGCTCAAATTCTTATCGCGGTTTAGTACGCATGAGTCCTAGAGCAGATGGTGCAAGAAATTTTACTCAGTGTGATTCTTTACTGATTGGTGATCAATGTAGCGCGCATACCTTTCCGTATATTGAAAGTAAACATCCTAACGCCATCATCGAACACGAAGCAACCACCTCAAAAGTAAGTGATGATCAATTGTTTCTTTGTTTACAACGAGGCATAGATGCAGAAAAAGCGGTCTCCATGATCGTCAATGGATTTTGTAAAGAAGTCTTCAAAGAATTACCGATGGAATTTGCGGTTGAAGCGGGTAAGCTGTTAGAAGTTAGCCTGGAAGGGGCTGTTGGGTAAATATTTTTAGTACGGTAGGCAGTCTCCATTGCCCACCTTGTGTGTAAAATTTGATTAAAGTTTGCGTGGGCAAAACAGACTGCCCACCTTACCCGAAATTGAATGTTTTTAAAATTATATTTTTAGAGAAACAAGAATGCTACAAATCAAAAACCTACAAGTAAAAGTTGAAAACAAAACGATTTTAAAAGGCCTTTCGCTGGATATCAAACCCGGTGAAGTCCATGCGATCATGGGACCTAACGGCTCCGGTAAAAGTACCCTGGGTTACGTTCTTTCTGGAAGAGAAGGATATGAGGTCAGTGGCGGCAGTGCAACTCTAAATGGCGAAAATCTTTTGGAACTGGACGCTGATGAAAGAGCCAAAAAAGGATTATTTCTGGCATTTCAATATCCAGTTGAAATACCCGGTGTCAGCAATATGGAATTTTTAAAAGCGAGCGTTGATACGGTTAGAGATTATCAAGGTAAAGAAGCTTTGAGCACCGTTGATTTTATGAAGTTAGCCAGAGAAAAATGTAAAGCCGTTGATTTAGATCCTAAGTTCCTAAAACGAGGCGTTAACGAAGGTTTTTCTGGTGGCGAGAAAAAACGCAATGAAATAATGCAGATGATGCTTCTGGAACCTTCACTGTGTATTTTGGACGAAACAGATTCCGGCCTGGATATTGATGCCTTGCAAGTGATTGCAGATGGGGTGAATGCTTGTCGCAATGAAAATCGCTCTTTTATTATTGTTACCCATTACCAACGTTTGCTCGATTATATTGTTCCTGACAAAGTACACGTATTATCCGAAGGAAAAATTATAAAATCTGGCGGCAAAGAATTAGCGCTGGAACTTGAAGAAAAAGGTTATAGCTGGATCGAAAAGGCGTAGAAAATTATGAAGACTTCTTTTCAGCATGACAATAGCTCGATGCTAAGTTCCACGCTAAAGGCTCAAATAGAATCGAACTTAAAATCCAGTACACCAGAAAATAATTGGTTAAATGAGATCCGACTCTGCGCCTACTCTGATTATTTAGCTCAATCATTACCTACTCGAAAGATTGAGCATTGGAAGTACAATGATATGTTTTTCCTTGGACAGTCAGAATTTCAACCAGCTCATGAGGCAGAAAATCGCCATTTGGACATTTCAGATTATATGCTGAAGTTTGATAATGCGATTATTTGTGTCTTTATTGATGGCAAGTATAGCCCGGAACATTCCAATAGAACATCCGATAAAAGTGTTTCAATCACCCCTTTCAGTCAAGCTGATGCACGACAAATAGACGTTATCTCGAGCAGCTTGCTAACTGCAAAACAGCAAAAAAACTTACTGATCCAGCTGAACACCGGTCTCTCTCAAGACGGCCTATTAATTGAAATCGAAAGCAATAAAAAAATTGAACATCCTATTTACTTTCTGCATATTAATTGCGGAGCCGATGATAGTCAGATTTCCGCCAATCAAACGGTGGTTTCCTGTGGCAGCAATAGCGAATGCCAAATAATCGAACACTTTGTTTCCGAACAAAGTGATTCCACACAAATGGCAGTGCAACAAAGCGTCATTCACTTACGCCAAAACAGTCAATGCCAGCACTATCGTTTGAATCTAGAATCAGCCGGCAGTATCCAGGTTAGCCGCGCTCTTATATTGTTGGAAAAGGATTCTCGACTGAGCAGTTTCTATTATTCCGAGGGAAGTCAATTAAACAAAACCGATATTGATATTCGTCATCAAGGAAAAAACTCTGAATCTCAACTGACAGGCATTTATTTGCCGTCGCAGAATCGGGCCATCGACTACCATACTAATATTGAACACCGGGTAGCCCATTGTACTAGCCGAGAAGTATTTCGAGGGATCATTGCCGATTCTGCTAAGGCAACTTTTAACGGTAAGATCCATATTTTTAAAGATGCCCAGAAATCAGATGCCCAATTAAGTAATAAAAACCTATTATTGACCAATCAGGCCGAAATCAATACCAAGCCTGAACTTGAAATCTACGCGGATGACGTTATTTGTGCACACGGCGCAACAGTAGCAAAAATCGATGACAAATCGATTTATTACATGCAAACTCGCGGCATCGATGAAACCCGAGCGAAAAAAATGCTCAGTATCGGATTTATTAATGAATTGTTAGACAGGGTTGAAAATGAGCCCCTTAGCCATTATTTAAGAGATAAAATACAATTTTGTTTATCAGACATCAAATAGTTATTGTTGGGGTTGATTCTTCTCCCCAACCTAGCTTGAGACAACAGCAGTTTACTTTGAAGAAATAGTTGAAATTTTAAAAATGCAAA
>CAZOBX010000177.1:0-12427 GCA_964578045.1 uncultured Kangiella sp.
GGGAAAGGTGCTAAGGTTGGTTTGATTACCAGTAAAGGTTTCAAACAAACATTACAAGTGGCACGTTCTTTTTGTCCGGGTGGTTTGGGGGGGTGGGTACATTATGTAAAAAAACCTCTATTAGCTCCCCTGGAATTGACCATTGAGGCTGACGAAAGAGTCTCAGCTGACGGTGAGATTGTACGTTGCTTAGATGGAGAAAGATTAAAACACGATTTGATTAAACTCAAAGCAATCGGTGAAGTTGAAGCTTTGACTATTTGTTTTATCAATTCATACATTAATGGTGAACATGAGAAGCAGGCGAGAGAATTAGCTCGTGAAGTTTTTGACAATATACCTATTTCGATATCGAGTGAAATAGTACCTGAAATGCAGGAATATGAGCGCACTGAAACAACAGTGGTTAATTCTTATGTTCGCCCTGAAGTTTCTGAGTATGTGAATAATCTCCAGTCAGCGTTAAAAGAGATCATGGGAGAAAATGTTCACCTTTCGATTTTACGTTCGGATAGTGGGCTGGCGTCTGGTCTAGCGTCAGCAGAACGACCCGTTAATATGTTAATGTCAGGGCCCGCAGGCGGTGTGACCGGCGCGATTCATTTTTGCGCTCTCGGCGGTTTTCAAGACATTTTAACATTCGATATGGGCGGTACCTCGACTGATGTGGCGTTAATACAAAATTCCAAACCTAAAGTACGTCGAGAAACCAGAGTCGGAGATGTTGTGGTTAGAGCCCCCTCGGTTGATGTTCGTACCGTTGGTGCCGGTGGTGGTTCGATTGCGTTTGTTCCTGAATTGACTAAAGCGCTTCGTGTTGGACCTGAATCTGCTGGTGCTGTGCCGGGACCGGCTGCCTATATGAAAGGTGGTGAACAGCCCACTGTGTGTGACGCGAATGTGGTACTGGGTTATTTACCCTCAGATGTCCAGCTAGGTGGTGCGATGTCTATCGACAAAGATGCAGCTATTGCGGTAGTGAAAAAAGTTGCTGATGCGATGAATCTAACGGTTGAAGAAGCGGCAGAAGGTATTATTAAAATAGCTAACGAAGCAATGCTTGGCGCATTGCGTTTGGTTTCTGTAGAACAAGGTTTTGACCCTCGAGATTTTTCACTGGTAGGCTTTGGTGGCGCGGGTCCATTACATGCCAATTCGTTAGGTATATTAACTCAAGCATGGCCTGTGATTATTCCTCCTGGTCCCGGGGTGCTTTGCGCCTTTGGTGATGCAACCACAGTGGTTAAAGATGAGGCAACCCGTACTTTTGTTAAACCAATAAAAAACCTTAGTAAAGAAGAGCTGCAAAGCGCTTTGTTGGAACTAAAAACCAAAGCGTCGGATGCGTTAGTTGATGATGGTACTCCGGTCGAAAAACAAATTATTAGTTATCAAGCGGATGTTCGTTACGTAGGGCAGGCTTTTCAATTAACCATTGATTTTTCTGAGCAACAATTGCAAGAACAAGGCGTTGACTTGCTGATCAGTCGGTTTAATAAAGAGCATGAACAATTGTTTACTTTTTATCTCAACGAGGGACATGAAATCGTGATGATCCGTGCTTTGGTTCAGGCGAATGACAAACCCGTTGCGGATCTAAAAATGAGTGAGACAGACACCACATTAATCCATTGTAAAATTCAGGACAGCCAAATTTATTATGAAGGTAAATACCATGATGCCGCTATTTACGATCGAACCCGCCTCAGTGTCGGATTAGTGATCCCCGGACCGGCGATAGTGTCCGAAATGGACGCCACGACCGTCGTATTGCCCGGCTATCAAGCACACAGTGATAGCGTCGGTAATTTGTTGATCAATAAACTTTAAAGAGGGCTAACTCGTGTTCAAAAATATTATTGAAAAGAATAACACGCCACTTAAAATTGTGGATGTTGAATCGGTCACTGTCGATATCATTGAAAACGCTTTACGTAATGCCCGTGAAGAAATGGACGTGGTGTTATTTCGTACGGCGATGAGTCCCGGGATCCGAGAGCAAGGTGATTGTTTCCCTATGATTGCCAACCGAGATGGTAAAATGGTGGTTGGACAGTTCGGCTCTTTTATCCATGGATTTATGCAGGCCTATAAAGATGGTATTGAAGAAGGCGATGTGATCCTGACCAATGATCCATACATGTGTAATGGCGCTGTCTCTCATTTACCTGACTGGATTGTATTAGTCCCCATATTTAAAGATCACCGACATATAGCTTGGTCAGCCATGTTTGGCCATATGTCTGACAATGGGGGTATGGTTCCTGGTTCAATTCCGATAAAGGCCGAGAATATCTTCCAGGAAGGTATTCGGATCCCGCCGACTAAATTGTATAAAAAAGGTGTCTTACAAACCGATTTACGTGATCTCATTTTACATAATGTGCGCACACCACAATGGAATAAATTCGATCTTAATGCCTTGGTGGCAGCTTGTAATACTGCGAGTAAACGTTGTATAGAAATAGCAGAACGTTTTGGCGACGATGTTTTTCACTCAACCATGCAAGTCATGCTTGATCGAAATAAAATTGCAATGCAAGCAATAATCAATATGCTGGTTCCTGAGGAGCCTAGAAGTTTTACCGATTACTTGTGTGATGATGGTGTGGGTAATGGACCTTATCCGATCACCTGCAAGATGTGGCGTGAAGGCGAAAAAGCAATTTTTGACTTTGAGGGTACTGCACCACAGGCACCAAGTTCTATTAATTTCTACCTTAACGAAGATATGTTCAAAATGTTTTTTGGTTCGTTTACTATTAACCTGATTGATCCACAGATCCTGTTTAATGATGGTTTTTATGATTTGGTTGAAGTGCGCATTCCCCAAGGGTGCCTGTTAAAGCCTAATTATCCAGCGGCATTATCCGGTCGAACGCACGCCTTAGGACGGATTTTTGATGTCATGGGTGGATTGTTAGGTCAAGGTGTTCCCGAAGCAATGAACGCCGCAGGGTTCTCGGATTCTCCGCATTTCTTCTATTCGGGATATGATGATAATGGCGAGTGGTTTCAGTTATTTCAAATTGGTTTTGGCGGTATACCAGGTCGTCCAGTAGGTGACGGCCTTGACGGTCATTCATTATGGCCGGGATTCACAAATGTACCAAATGAATTTCTGGAAGCATATTTCCCTTTGAGAATAGAAAAATATGAAACAATCATCGATTCAGGTGGTGCTGGACTACACCGTGGAGGTAATGGCCTGTGTGCCGCCTATCGGCTACTTAATAATGGTAAAATTGCTATCCATGATGATCGTTGGTTGACTTATCCCTGGGGTGTCAGTGGAGGAAAACCAGGTATGCGATCAACTAAATTATTGGTGGGAGCCGATGGAACACAAAAATACTTACCGGCTAAATGTGATGATATTGAAGTTAAAAAGGGTGATATTCTTTACTTCAATACCTGGGGTGGCGGAGGATGGGGCGACCCTTATTTAAGAGAACCCGAATTGGTTAAAACGGATATTGCAAGAGGGTTAGTTTCAGTCGCAGGCGCTAAACGTTATGGGGTGATTATTGCTGCTGATAGCAATGTCGATATTGAAGCGACCAGGGTCCTACGCGGCGAATTATCGCAACAACGAGGAGAAATAGAATTGTTTGACTTTGGCGGTACGATTGACGAAATCAAATCTCGCTGCTTGCAAGAAACTCATCTTGAGCCACCTGAATCACTCGGGGCTTCTGCTTAATCACGGTAATTTAATGATGTTTGATTTAAGCAAAAATGAACTAAGCTTGGGAGATAATCCCGCCTTAATCGTGGTTGATATGACCCGTGGCTTTGTTAGTTCTGAGAGTCCTTTAGGGACTGAGTGTGATTCGGTCAAAGTAGCAATCGTGCGTCTGTTAAAGGTATTTAGAGCTAAAGCATGGCCCATTTTTTTTACTTCACTGGAGTACAGTGATCAAAATCAAGCTTCTGTGTTCAGACAAAAACTGCCTGTGCTTAATGTATTACAAAAAGGAAGTCAATGGGTGGCTCTCGATCCTTTTATGCAACGCCAACAAAATGAATCGATTATAGTAAAACATTGGGCGAGTGGTTTTTTTTCCACCGACCTCGCGGAACAGCTCATTAATGTGGGTGCCGATTGTTTAGTGGTCGCCGGTTTAACCACCAGTGGTTGCGTTCGTGCCACTTGTGTTGACGGTCTTCAGCATAACTATCCAGTCTTTGTGGCGAGTGAAGCAACCGGTGATCGTAATTCTGAAGCGCATTTTGCTAACTTACATGATCTAAATATGAAGTATGCCGAAGTACTCAGCATTGACAGTCTCATTGAAAAATTGGAACAAAAAAAATAGCAGGCTTTGTGATGACTGGAAAAACATTATACGATAAGTTGTGGGAAAGACATCATGTTACAACAGATAAAAATGGCACCAGTTTACTCTATATCGATCGTCATATAATTCATGAAATCACATCACCTCAAGCCATAGAGGGACTGACTTTGGCTGGTCGTAAAGTTTGGCGAAGCGATTCCGTTATTGCCGTACCGGATCATAATATTCCAACAACCGATCGACATCTTGGTATTAAAAGTCTTCGTGATCCTTTAGCCCTTTTGCAAATTAAAACATTAGATGAGAATTGCCAGAAGCATGATTTTTATGAGATAAAATTAACCGATAAACGTCAAGGTATTGTGCATGTTATAGGTCCTGAACAGGGTGCTACTTTACCGGGGATGACCCTAGTTTGCGGAGACTCTCATACCTCCACTCATGGTGCGCTCGCCTGTTTAGCTCAAGGTATAGGAACATCTGAAATAGAACACGTTTTAGCAACACAATGTCTCCGGCAGAAAAAACTAAAAAACATGCAGATTAATATTGAAGGTCATCTGCCGGAAGGGCTCACATCCAAGGACTTGATTTTACACATTATTGGTCATATTGGTACCGCCGGAGCTACCGGTTATGCCATTGAGTTTTCGGGTTCGGTGGTTCTAGACTTATCTATAGAAGGCAGAATGACGCTATGCAATATGGCGATAGAAGCCGGTGCCAGAGTGGGATTAGTTGCCTTTGATAAAAAAACTGAAGAGTATGTTTGTGGTCGTCGTTTCGCGCCAAAAGGCAAGTTATGGGAACAAGCAGTTTTCGATTGGCGACATCTATTTAGTGATAAAGAAGCTAAGTTCGATTTAATCTATCACTTCTCGGCTGAGCGAATTAAGCCTCAAGTAAGTTGGGGAACTTCACCCGAGAAGGTGTTGCCGGTGAATGGCCAAATTCCTGATCCATTGTTACAAAGCAAGATTAGTGAAGTGACTGAAATGGAGCAAATGCTTAGCTACATGGGATTAAAAGCGGGACAATACATAACCGAAATCCCGCTCGATAAAATTTTTATTGGTTCTTGTACAAATGGACGTATTGAAGATTTACGCACCGCAGCAAGTTATCTGGTCAATAAACGTATTGCGAAAAATATAAAACTGGCACTTGTCGTTCCCGGATCTGGATTGGTCAAAGAGCAGGCCGAAAATGAAGGCTTGGATAAAATTTTTATTAAAGCGGGTTTTGAGTGGCGTGATGCAGGATGTTCAATGTGTGTCGCTATCAATGATGATAAGTTATTACCCAAGGAGAGATGCGCTTCGACATCGAATCGTAATTTTGTTGGTCGTCAAGGTTATCAAGGGCGAACCCATTTAGTTAGCCCAGGAATGGCCGCAGCCGCGGCAGTAGCTGGACATTTTGTTGATATAACTGCGGGACAACCATAATGTTAAAAACCTTCACACAGCATTCTGGTGTTATGATCCCGATTGATAATTCAAATGTTGATACAGACGTTTTATTACCTAAACAATATTTGGCAGGCATAAAAAAATCAGGTTATGGCGATTGGCTGTTTGATGATCTTCGTTATCTCGATGTCGGAACGATCGAGACTGATTGTAGCCAACGACGCACTAATCCAGATTTTATTCTAAATCACGCGGAGTTTAAGGAAGCGAGCATTATGCTGGCAAGAGAAAATTTTGGTTGCGGTTCGAGTCGTGAACATGCCGTTTGGGCTCTTAAAGATTACGGTATAAATGTGGTTATTGCTCAGAGTTTTGCGAGTATATTTTTTGATAACTGCTTTAAAAATAACGTATTATGCATTGAATTGCAATGCGAGATCTTAGAAAAATTATTTAGACAATGTCATAAATCACCCGGTTCCAGTATTTTAGTAAAGCTTGAGGCGCAACAAATTATCTTATCCGATAATAAAATATTGAATTTTGAAATTAGTTTGGCCCACAAAGAAAAGTTGCTCTATGGTCTCGACGATATAGCAATAACCTTACAGCAAAAAGATGCGATATTAAGTTATGAAGCTAACAGTAAAAAGCAAACACCCTGGCTATTCAATAGCTTCATTGATGTCAAATAAGTCGAGGATGTAAAAAAAGGTGTGGGTAACTTTGCTGAAAGATTATTAGGTTCGGAGTCACTTTAAATAAGAATAATAGACACAAACCGAGAAAATATTCACATAGCAACACGATTTATCGCCTATACTTTAATCACAAGAAGGAGACGGAGGATTTCCTATAGCCTCGTTAGGATGATTCCAAGATATCATTATGAAAATCGATCAAGTATATCTCAGGAAAATACTAAACACTTTCATAGAGTCCTCGCGGTCATTTATTTGGATTGAGGATATAGTGAAAAAAGGAATTGAGGTTGTTTAGCCCCATTAGGTTCCGCCGTCCTGAAACAAATATCAGGCTCCACAGCGCAATCAGCACAAATCCAAGACTACCTCCACCAGATGAATCACTTTCCACTTCGGGCTCGACAGGATCTGCAGGTTCTATAGGATCTGCAGGATCTTCTTCTTCATCAAGATCAAGAACTCTAAATTGTCCCATCATACCCGCATCTTCATGATCTAAAATATGGCAGTGATACATATACGGAATAGTTTCGTCTGAGAAATCAATAAATCGCTTGATCACCTCGACAGTTTCTCCTGGAGGGACAATCACTACATCTTTCCAACCCATTTCATTAGCATCAACCTGACTTGGATCCCCGTTACGTGACAAAATCTGAAAAGCATTTCCATGGACGTGAATAGGGTGAAATTGCTGGGCTGGATTATCAAGTTGCCATATTTCTGTGGTATTCAACGCTATGTCTTCGTTGTAAACAGTTATATCCATTAACACACCATTGATCGACATACCTTCACCACCGGCAATTCCCATAACAAATTGACGAGGAGAATTCTCATTAATGGCCTCATTTGCTTGGATCCGATCAATTGTAGTTAAAGGAGTCGCTGGCAGAGTCATCACTGGATTGGACCCGAGGGTGCTATTCCCTACTTCAATATCTAATATGGTAAAATTCGAACTATCATAGTCATCTGCGAGTCTAACGGGAACGAAATCAGTACCAAGTTCTGAATTAAAACTTAGCAATTGGAAAACGGTGTTACTTTCACCGGTAAGATCCAATAAAATTTCAACTCGCTCTCCGGGTGCCAACAATAATCTTGACATCGCTAGCGGCGTTTCTAACAACCCCCCATCTGATGCTATTTGCCAGAAAGTTCTATCTCCAGTCAAACCAAGATTATAAAGTCTGGCATTGGATCCATTCAAAATATGCAATCGAATATATTGAGGCCCTGTAGTTAGAACCGCTTCCGGTTCTCCATTTGCTAGAATTGTGTGGCCCTTTCTAAGAACGACTAGACCACCGTTATCCACTATAGGGAATTCATTGTAACTACCATCTTCGAAAAACTCTCTATCCTGAATGATTAACGGGATATCATCGACCCCGTACTCCATAGGTAGTCCCAAAGTTGTACTTGTTTCATCGTCAATGAAAATCAATCCGGCAAGTCCGCGATAGACCTGGCCGGAAGTACCATCTGGATCTTGCGCAGCCGCTTGCGCTGTTTGGGGCATAATGTGAGGATGATACCAATAGGTTGCCACTGGATTATTTACGGTAAATGTTGGACTCCAAACATTTGCCTCAGGTTCTGATGCTGTAACTTCTGTTATATTATTTATTATCTGCCAAGGGCCGCCGTCCATTTCCGGCGGAATATGAAAACCATGCCAATGTGTGGTGCTGTCTATAGTTAGGTTATTAGTGACATTTATTATGACTTCATCACCTTTAATCATGCGTAGAGTAGGTCCTAAATAGTTGCCATTGTTGGCACTTGTCCCTCCGGGAGAGAAGTAACCATAGGTATCGGTTGGACCCCCGGGTACAAAATTCATAGTTCCTTCTTGCATGGTGATATCATAGACTATCTGGCCTTGAGCATTCATCGTTCCCGTGTCTTCATCGGGGATCGGTAGTTCTCCAGCAAAACTATTCAAGGATAAGTTCGCGAGAAAAAAACCGCTGAGTCGCAACAGGTTACCCACGCTAATCTTAGTCAATAATGCCATCTTATAAATTCTCCAATCATGGTTACTACCAGTTGTTCAATACCTTATTTCAAAGCCCAATTAACTTATAACGCAAAGTCCTGAATTAGGTTGACAATAAATTAACATTTAATTTTTTTCGACTTCACCATCGACTGATTCAATTAACCTGGCCAAATGAGCTATAATTTACTTCCAATGAAGTACGTTCAAATCAATCGAAAGTACACCCACAACAAGATTAGATAAGAGCAGACCCATGCCAGACACCACTCCTCCATGTCCTCAATGTAATTCCGAATACGCCTACCAAGACCGTAATTTACTCAATTGCCCTGAATGTGGTAATGAGTGGGACCCCAATGCTACGGATGAAGATGCGATAGTGCTAAAAGACAGTGTGGGTAACTTACTCGCCGAAGGTGATAAAGTGACTTTAATCAAAGACCTCAAAGTTAAAGGCACTTCTACCACTTTAAAAGTGGGTACTAAAGCGACGATCAAACGATTTGTCGATGGCGATCATGACATTGACTGTAAAGTCGATGGCGCAGGCTCAATGATGCTTAAGTCGAAGTTTGTTAGAAAAGCTTAATGATTAGTCAAATTAAGGGATTCGAAAGTATTTGATAGACTATTTGTCTTGAGGTTTAGACCTTTTACAATGCCAACTGCAAACTCACCTTTGTTCGCTCCATCACTACCCTGGTGGTATACCGGCGGACATTGCTTTCATTAAAAAATAGTTTTTGGGTAAACGCATCAAAACTTTGCATATCTTTAGTACAAATAATCAAAATAAAATCAGACTCTCCAGTGACGTAGTAACATTGTTGGATCATAGGTTCTTGTTTAATTTTTTTCTTAAACTTTAACAAGCTGGCAACATTATCTCTCTCCAGTTCAATCGAAATAATAAAGGTCATGGATAGCTCAACTTTCTTTGGATCAATGATAGCGACTTCTGATGCAATAACATGATTGTCACGCAATCGTTTTAGTCTGCGTTGAATGCTGGCAGAAGATAAACCGACTGACTCACTTAATGTTTCGATATTGGTTTTCAGCTCTAACTGTAATATCTTTAAAATCTCTAAGTCATGTTGATCTAAATTCATTTTCATCTCCGGTTAGTGATATTATTTAATCATATTACGGCCATTAAATGATACAAACCTATCTAAATGAATGGAAAATAGCGTGTAAAATCTCAAACTAACTTGTTAAAGTAGCAAGCATTACTTGTACAGCTATTGATAACTGAGGAAATTTCGGCATGACTTCGAAAAAAATCCCTGATATTGCGACTTTGGCCGTCTGGGGCGGAGAGCAAGCATATGAACTTTATGAGCGTGCCACTCAGGTACCTGTCGTGCACAGCGTCTCTTTTGGTTATAAAGATATTGATAGCTGGCACGCCGTCGCTTTAGAAAAACAGCAAGGCCATATCTATTCGCGTAATAGCAACCCTACAGTCCGAGCATTTGAAGATAAGGTCAAAGCACTTGAAGGGGCGGAAGCGGCGACCAGCTTTTCCTCTGGAATGGCTGCAATTAGTAATATTTTTAGTGCTTTTATGAAACCCGGTGATCGGATTGTTTCAATTAAAGACAGCTATGGTGGCACTAATAAACTTTTTACCGAATTCTTGCCGCCAATGGGGATCGAGGTTTGCCTTTGCGATACCACCGATCATCAAGCGATTGAAGCTGAAGTCGTAAAGGGATGCAAAATACTTTACTTAGAAACCCCTACCAATCCAACGGTCAAAATTGTCGATATTAAACGGCTGGCCAAGGTTGGTAAAAAAGTTGGTGCAATGGTTGTGGTCGATAATACTTTTGCGACACCTATCAATCAAAACCCTTTAGAGTTAGGCGCTGATATTGTTTTACATAGCGCGACTAAATATCTTGGCGGTCATGCGGATGCGCTAGGCGGCGTTGCTTGTGGAAATTCATCATTGATTAAAAAGTTAAATCATTATCGCGAGATCAATGGCGCTACTTTGTCGCCCATGGATGCCTACAGCTTGCTTCGTGGTATGAAAACATTAAGCCTTAGAATCGAGCGACAAAATCAAAGCGCACTCACTATCGCTAACTGGTTAAACAATCATCCATTGGTGGATCAAGTTAATTATCCAGGTCTCGAAAGTCATCCGCACCATGATATCGCCAAAAAACAAATGCGCGGATTTGGTGGCATGTTAAGTTTTAGTGTGAAAGGAGGAATGGATGCCATAAAAGCTTTCTTACCGAGATTACAATATGCACATATGGCCGCTAATTTAGGCTGCGTGGAAACAGTGGTAGGTCCGCCGGTAGTGACTAGTCATGTCGAATGTACCGCAGAGGAACGTGCTGCTGCAGGCATTCCGGAAGGACTGGTGCGTTATTCCACCGGCATTGAAGATGTGGATGATTTGATTGCCGATTTGGATCAAGCTTTGGCTGTGCTTGAATAAAATAAAGCAGAAATAAACCGTAAGATACATTTTTTATTCTTCAGCTCCTAAATAGACCAACAAAACCCTTTTAAACAATTCTGTGGTTTCATGATGAATATCAAGTTAGATAGTGATTACTTAGTGAAAACCCTGCAACAACTGGTGCAAATTAATTCGGTCAATCCTGACTTAACCGAGGGTGCTCCAGGTGAAGTAGAGATTGGCCGTTTTATTGCCTCGCTTCTTTCCGATTTAAAACTCGATGCAGAAATCGAAACCCTGGCAGCAAATCGAGTGAATGTCACTTGTCTTATCAAAGGTTCTGGATCAGGGCCGTCGCTAATGATTAACGTTCATATGGATACTGTTGGTGTGACAGGTATGAGCGAGCCTTTTTCCGCAAAAATTGTAGCTGGTAAATTATTCGGTCGCGGCTCTTATGATACCAAAGCTGGGATCGCAGCCACTCTCACTATGGTAAAAGCCTTAATAGAAAACCAGGTCCGACTTGAAGGTGATTTGTTACTCGCGTTTGTTGCCGATGAAGAATATGGCAGTATGGGCACTGAGCGATTACTTGAAAGTTATACAACTGATTCAGCTATCGTTCTCGAACCGACTGACTTAGATATTTGTTTAACCCACAAAGGCTATGGCCTGTTTGAATTTATCACCCTTGGCAAAGCTGCTCACGGTGGCAACTCACAGCAAGGGATCGATGCCAATCGGAATATGGGACGGATTATGGCGAAGCTCGATGTAATTTCCGAGCAACTTGAACAAATGACTGAGCATCCCCTTCTAGGAAAACCTTCGATGCATATTCCCACCATATTGGGCGGCAGTGAGCCCTTTACCTATGCGGCTGAATGTCGTTTGCAGCTAGAACGACGGACGCTTCCGGGAGAAACTTTAGAAACAATATTAGCCGAATATCAGGCCATTATTGATGGGCTTGCTGGCCAGGATGAAAAGTTTCAAGCACAGGTTAAAATTGTTATGTGGCGAGACCCTTACCAAATCGATAAACAGCAAGATATTGTAATGCATTTAACCAATGCGATTCAAACAACGACCGGTCAAAAACCTGACTACATTGCGCATTCCTGGTGGGAAGATTCTGGCTTAACAGGCAATGCTGGCATTAATACGGTTATTCTTGGACCCATAGGTTGTGGATTGCATACTAGGGAAGAATGGGTGGATTTAAAATCAGTGCAGACACTGGCTGAATGCTTGTTTCGGGTTTCGAGAAGCTATTTAGGAGACGCATAGTCTTCTCATAGAACTTTGATGACCTTTACTTCAACCCAGTAGATATCTCCTTCGCCTGATCGTTTGCTGGTGAACAAAAAGTATTTCCCATCACAATATGCATTTCTTTGCATAAATACCGACGATCTAATTATCTTGGTCCAAATAAGCTTCGTATTTTTTACCCCAACAACAGAGAGCGTCAATCACTGGTTCCAGATTTCTTCCAAGTTCCGTTACTTTATATTCTACCTTTGGCGGAACTTCAGGATAAACTTTTCGATGAACAACTCCATCTCTTTCCA
>CAZOBX010000178.1:0-505 GCA_964578045.1 uncultured Kangiella sp.
CAATTAGAACGGCCCCACTGAAACGCATCCAAGGTCTTTTTCGAGGAATTTTGAAGATTTTTTGAACATGAGTAAACACAAAAAATACCGCCAAAGCAACAAATATAGTGCCCAATAATAAATGCAAAATCAACATCAGTTGATAAAAAACAGGTAAAACCTCTGGATCAGATCCAATACCTGCGACGTGACTCGATAAAAGTAAGTAGATTGTATTTAGTACCAAGATCACCCCGCCGAAAATCCCCAGCGAAAACATTCTGTATTGCCCTGGACTTAGTAATCTAAAACGCTCAAAGTCATTTTTTCTATTCACTGTCTCTCTCCTAACCGATCGGCATAAAAATTTATATGACAGAAATGTAACAAAAACTTAGAAATATCGACTCAATGTCAATTGCAAATAATCGTCTTTACGCAAACCATACAATAAATCCTGTTTAGCAATATTACTAAAGAGATAAGCCTCCGCGTGTAATGCCCAGTTTGAATTGATACGTCGATC
>CAZOBX010000178.1:515-12372 GCA_964578045.1 uncultured Kangiella sp.
ATCAACTTCAATACGCCAAAGTTCACTGTCATTTTGTTGATCTTCGATAAATGAAAATAATAGTTCCGAACTAGCTTCGTCGTTAAATACCAGGCGTATACCCAAGCCAACATCATCTTGAAAAAAATGATTTGCGCGCTCCGCTCGTTGATCTTTCATATACTCAACAACCAGCCCCAAATCTAAACGACTACCGGCAATACCGACAAAATTGTATTCGAAACCACCGGTACTAGCAGTATAATCGTCACCTTGTCTTGTACGCTCCAACATTTCTAACTTCCATAACCAATCACCAACGGTCCATTGCACATCCACAGACCATTGTTCTATTTGCTCATATAGAGGTACAAGTTCAAATCTTGTCGAAGTTTGGCCTGGAACAAAAATTGGATCTCTCGCCGTACCATTAAAATAAGAGATACCTATATCTGTATTACCATAATCTGGACCACTAAAAGATGTCGTCCACCTCAGTGCAAAATCATTGTGATGTTCTTTATCCTGGGATTCATAAACAGCTTCGCCGACATTCAATAATGGAGAAAACTGAAAACGTCCATCATTACCGGCAAAAGTTCTCTCCCTGAAATAAGGCAACCACCAAAATTCAAAACGTTGCACATCTCCTTGAAAAGCGGCCGCCACCATCGGCTGACCGAGTTTATCCTCCGCGCGTAAATTCTCGACAAAATCCACTTGATTAATTACATCTACCAGATGATAAAATTCAGTGACTCCCCAAAATTCACGCCCAATCCCGGTACGAAACTCAAACGGTCCTTGCAAGTGAGTCCACAGTAATTCACGTACATCGACGTGAGTGCGTTCGGAATCCTTATTGTCAAAACGAGCAAAAGGAATAAATACCACACTATCTCGTCGTTCATTCCATTCGTTAACAAACTCCCACTCAGCGGCCATAGAGACCGCCGTATCAGATTGTTGTGGCAACATTGGGTCCTGTATATACCATGTATATTCTGCCTCAACCTCACCTTGTATGGTATAAGCAGAACTGATCGCACACATACTGAAAATAACAAGACCTGAAAAAACAAATAAATAAAATGTTAAACGTAACCAATAAGAATAAAAAGCGTCACATTGGTTCATACAATAGCAAACAGTTTTACAAATGCCCGAGTTTCGCTCAAAACAATCAACGTACATTTTTTAACCGTGCAGGCTGAAATTCGGCCAGCTTAAGACCCACAGAAAATTTGTAATGTTGCCAGTTAAGTCGAGTCTTCTTCTCCGTCTGCACGTTACTCATTAACATTTTTCCTGCACGCCAATAGTTATCAGAAAAAATCTGATAATCACTTACTTCTAACACTTTTAAAAGAGAATTCTTACGGTCAAAAAAATGAATCTCCCACAAACGGTACTCTTTTTTATCGACCCATAAAATCTGTTTACTATAACCAGAATTTTTCTCGGTCGGATAACGTTCAAAAACATAGCAGTCAAGTTCACCGCAAGCGTCATCCTTTAAATATTTATAGGTATACTTTGCCACCTCTGGAGAACCAAAGTCTTCATAGGAGAATTCACTTCCCATAAACGGGCCGGACCGAGAGCTGGAGGATATTCTTTTTACTCTTTTGATAGCTGGAAAATATAACCATTGATCATCGTCTCTATGCTTGTTTGATGCGGTCAGTAATACCGTGCCACGAACATCACGAGGCTGATCAAATACCAATAGACGTCGTTCGCTCTCTTCTTCATTTTCCACTTCGATGGTTCTAGTGCGTAGTTTTCTAACGCTTTTTTCTCCTTGACTGTTAATTAAAATCATCTCCATATCGGCAGTATAATCTCCATAGCCCAAATCGCGACGATTATATTCAGTTGCAATGGCCAATCCTTTCTCCTCCGGAGATTGGGCGTAAGCTAAAGTTGCAACGCAACTAAGCGTTAACATTAATACTATTGGATATAGACACTTCATCTGAATTTCTCTCAAATTGGATCAAAAAAGCCGGCAATAAAAATAAGTCAGTTAATAACGCAAAAACAATTGTAATTGCAGATAAAAGCCCCATCCCCCAATTCATCGCAAACGGGGAATAAGTTAATACAGAAAAACCTGCAACCAAGACAATAGTTGTCACGACAATTGCGACACCAACCGTAGAGAATGTCTTTCTCACGGCAGCTTCTGGAGTGGCACCCTGCCTTAAACAGTGCCTGTACTTACTAATAAAATGAATAGTATCGTCCACCACAATTCCCAAAGTCATACTCAACACGGTCGCCAAAGCCATATTGATTTGGCCATTAACCACTCCCCAGACACCAAAAGCCATCGCGCCAGGAAGTAAGTTGGGTATAATACTTATGAGACCAATTTTTACAGAGCGAAAAACGATAGAAAGCAAGCCGCAAATAAGCAATAAAGCAACAATACCACCGACCAAACCAGAATGAATACTGCGCATTCCAATATGTGAAAATAGTACAGCAGGACCGGTTCCTACCGCATTTTTCATATAAGCCGGTGCGTGGTTCTCTAACCAGCTATCGGCAGCCTCTTCCAGCGACACCAAATCATTCGCCGAAATCGTTAGTATTGACACAATAAATTTTGATGCCGATTTGGAAACATTAATCTGATCATTTAAGTCAAGGCCAAATGGCAACGACATTTCGTAAGCCAACAACGCTTGTGATGCCATCGCTCGACTTTCGGGAACACGGTATTCATCAACAGCACCTTCCATTAAATTCATGTTTGCTTTTTTATATACATCAACAACCGATTGCACATGCATTACATGTTTTTGTTCTCGAAACCAGTCAGCAAACTGTTCAACGGCGGTTAGATATTCAGGATTATTGATCCCTTCAGCTTCTCCTGCAGATAAGGAATATTCAATCTGGTAAATGCCTGTCAGATTTTCAGTAATAAAATCGTTGTCCGTACGGAATGTAATACTCTCATCAAAATATTTAATAAATTCATCATTCAAAGTATTACGGGTGACAAAAAACGTCAAGGATATCGCAATTATAAACGTCCCCACCACCAGACGAAAACGATTGGCTAATACCCAACCCGATAATTTTGTTAGCCACCTCTCTATATGACCGCTATTAGACATTCTTTTTGTCACAGGTAATTTTATCAGAACAACAGGTAATAATAACATTGTTAACAAATACGCAGCAACGGAACCGATGGCAACCAGATTTCCCAAATCATGAAAAGGCGGCGACTCGGAAAAGTTCATGGTCAGAAAACCAATAACTGTAGTAATACTTGTCAATGTGACCGGTACAAAATTGGTACGTAAACTCTCCTTTATTGCGGTCAATTTATCTCCCGGCCCATCGTGATAGGATTTGTAATACGAGATTAAAATATGCACACTATCAGCGATAGATAACATCATGATAATTGGCGCAGCCGCTGCCGAGGGTGGCGTCAGTTCAATACCGACCATTGAGCCAATCCCCATGCTGATACCAACAGCAAGCCCGACCATGCCGAACACGATCAAAGTAGCTCCTAATGAACGAACGGCAAAAGCGAGAAAGAGAATAATCACTAAAAACATGATCGGAATTAAGGTCAACAGATCATGTTTTGACACTTCATAAAAAGCATTGTTGATCATCACGGTACCACTTAGATATACCCCCTTAATAGATGGTTCAGTCCGAAGGCGCTCGGCTAAACCTCTAACAGCATTAACAACGTCAATAATTTTATCGTTTTTCTCAACCCCATCCGGTAAGTGTACCGTTAATGCGATCCCAGTATAGCCTCCATCAGCAGAAACCAGCCTGTTGATCAGCACCGGTTCACTTAATGCAATCTTCCGAATGTAACTTAGTAGTGCTTCACTAAATCCAACGCCTTCACTCATCAGGTCTTTAATCACCAACTCATCACCGTCAGCAAAGCTATCTTGAAAATTGGTAAGAGAATCAACTCGTGTCACCTGCGGCAAAAGCCATGCTTCATGGGTGTATTTTCTAATCACTTTCAGGAGTTCGTAATTAAAAACATCTCCAGAAGTTGGTTCAATAGCAATCAGTACATTATCATTACGTGAGTAAGTTTTTTGTTGCCGAGTAAATTCCTGCAAATGAACATCGCCGCCACCAAAAAATATTCGATAGTCCATGCTAAATTGTAAAAAGCGCAAACCACTCATCGGCACTAACGTTACCATTAACAACAATAAAATGACCCGCCAGGGGTATTTTAGTAACACTTCATAAAATCGAGACACCAACGAGGCGGATTCCATTATACAGCTACCTGCATTGCGTTAAACTCAGTAATCGTGTCATAGAGATAGGTTGGTAACATTGCGATTTTTTGACCAGGACTAGCCCAAAAGGTTGATTGTACGCCCTTCGCAAGAAGGACCAGTTGATCGTCTTCCTCCCTGTAATATTCAAAATCCATAGTGATAGAAGTTCGGTTAATTTTATGCAGATACATTCGCACAGCAATATTATTAAATGCGAAGGATTCCGAAAAGAATTCACAAGATGATTCCTTAGTGATCATACCGTGACCCGCCGCAAAATCTTCTAGTACTCGTGGAGCATATTTTGCTAGAAATGCTTCTCTACACTTACCTTGCCATACAAAATAATTTGCAAAATAAACATTACCAACTACGTTTGTTTCTTCAAAACTCACCTGAAATTTATATTCAAAAAATCTGAGCTGTGTCATTTTACTAAACTCCCATATGTTGATTTAGTCATAAACAGTTTAAAATAAATAATTTGCAATACATAATTTGCAATACACTCCGAAAATCTCATCACAAAACCAACTTTACTAACAAAGAATAATCAAGTTTCATGCTAATTCAGTGACACTTCCCATTCTTATTTTCGACTGCTCATGGGCGGTAAATATCGATTTCAGATTGTCCTTATCATCATACTCACCCATAATGCGGCAGCGAAATCCTGTAATTAATTCGACACAATATCCAGACTCATCATATACCTCTAAATCATACAAAAATTCATTATCAGTTCTTTCGCGTTCAACAGCCAATAGTGTCACGGCCTTACCTTTGCCAGATTTTCCTTCATACCCGCAATAAAAAACGCGCTCCATCGATATCGGCAATATACGATACTCAGGAACACATAACTGTACCGCATGCAAAAACGTATCACGTACTTCAGCGGCTCCAAAAACAACAGAATACTCATCACCCTCTTCGCTAAACAGTGGATTGCTATTCGGCAAATTAATATCCACTACACAATGGATCGATGAGAGTTCGCGATATGCTTTAATGTTCTGAAACATCGGCCCCTGAAATAGTATTTTTCCATACAAGTCCTTATGCGGTTCAAGCTCTAGATACTCCGATGTAGGAATTTCTATATGCTTTACTTTTTCTGGAACGGCTTTCCAGACACACTCAGCACTAAAATAGTCTTGGCCATAATGAGTGACACTCGAACGTATGGCTATGCGCGCACGCTGTTCTCCGTCGGCCCGTGGGGAGCCCAACTGAACATATATTCGTATGTTCCGACCTTCCGGTGGAACGATAATAGCGCGAGAGAATTTCAGATTACAAAGCTCGGGTAGATAATCCGATTCAACGCTGTCTGACATCCTGCAGGCCTGCGCACATTGAGTCATAGCTTCAATACCCATAACCGCTGGAAATAAGAATGATCCTTCGTAAACATGATCTGCCAGATAGAGATCTTTTTTCGGTTGCAAAAAGACTTCACTGACTAATTCAATTTTTGGTTGCCAATGTAGAATATTTTCGATGAATCGTTTTTTAGGAAGTTCAGATTGAGCAAAACGCAAGGTATTTAATGAGCCCATGCGCGATGCAATAATTAGTTGGCTATCGGGCCAGGATTTTTCCGTTAATTGACGAAACATTTCGCAACCTGTCTCTACGGGTATCGCACCAATGCCCATATTACGAAGTAAATCAACGCTATTCAGGCGAGTGGCCATGCCTACCTCTGACCATACTGAAAAACCAAATGCCTTGCACGAAATCTTCGGATGGCGCGTTTGAATGCGTCTTAGCAGCTGGTTCATCCATTCATTGGCGTAAGCATATTCAGCATTGCCGGCCATACCTGAACTTGCTATTACCGACGAAAAGACCATTAGTGACTTCAATTTGCGCATCTTTACAGATGTAACTAAATTGACTAACCCTTCAATTTTTGGCCTTAAAACACGTTCAAATTGTGGCCATTCAGCACTATCAATTTTTTGTAAACCATTCACACCGGCGGCGTGAATTATTGATTTGACAGTTCCCAGTTCTTTCTCCACCTGAAGAATAAGCTTTTGAACTTTTGCTTGGTCTAGAACATCACAGGCATAGTATTTATACTCAATACCAGCATCAGAAAAGCGTTTAAGATTCAATGATAATTCGTCATTATCGTCGAGATTTAGAGATCTCTGACTGGAACCAACTAATGCCAGCTTAACCCCAACACTGTTAGCCAAAGTCAGCGCACATTCAGCGGTGATACCTTTACCTCCACCGGTAATCAACACTACATCACCGCTTAGTAAAGGCTTCTTAACTGTCGGTAACTGGGAAATAACCGTGGGTTGATATTCAGCAATTTCCCGGCCTTTGTCAGCATCAAAAGCCACATCAACATAATCATCTCCGTGAGTCAATTCGTCAATAATTAATTCTGCTTGCATGCAAGGGTCGAAAAGATAATCCATATTGATACAACAACTTTGTATCTCGGGGTGCTCAAGATGTAAAGTCTTTAAAAAACCGGCACCTGCCTCAGCAAAAATTTCACTTTGAGGCTCGCCAGCCCCCCAAAGGGTTGCACCCTGAGTTGCCACTAGTGCAAAGTATTTTTGATGCTCAGTTTGGTTATTAGCAAGCTGTGCAGCCACAGTTAATAAAAGATGCGGTCTCTCCATACGCGCCTGGACCGATTGAATATCTGTTGCCAACCAGGCAGACAGGGGTTGCGGTTTATTTAGCAAGAATATACATCCATTATAGGCAATCTCAGGAATTGATTTTTCACTTACCAACATTGGATGAACCTGGACTCCCAAACTGACCAATTGTTGCTTAACCTCAGCAACAAGCTCATCTTCATATTCGTATATCAGTAGTAAATATCCTGATAATTTCTCCTCTGTTTTTTTCTCCAGGGTCCGAGGAACCGCACTAATATTAAACGCATTCACCCACTCAGGCATTACCAGATCAAGTGCTGTCTGCTCATTTTGCGCAGACTCAGGAACCTCGCCAGATTTTAACTGATAAATATAATCTGCAAGTTCTTGCAAACTGGCGTTTTGCATATGAGAAACATCGGCTTGAACCCCAACCGCTCCCATTATTTCGTGTGCCAGTTCGACAGATTTTAATGAGTCAAGACCCAGATTATCTTGTAACTGGGCACCTGGGGTGAGCATCTCTTCTGGATAACCAAAGTCCTTGATTATTTGTGTTCGCAACATTTCTAGAATGGCATCCGGCCCTTCAGCGGCCCCCTGCTCAGACACTTGCTGGGGCATATCCGTGGATAGGTTTTGTAAATTCGCCAGATCTAATTTTAGACCTGCCGCCAACGAGCTTCCATCTTTAACCCCAAGATCCAACGGGGGAACTTTTGTCTCACAAGGAGAAGCGATAAAAGTCTTTTCATAGGGCAACTCAAATGGTCTAAAGAAACGACCTTCAAAAAGTTTGTGTTTATTCAAGGGTTCGCCACAGGCAAATAAATATGCTGCCAATTGATTTAACCCTTCAGCATGTTGTCCGCGGTCGCCGATATCACTAGAACAAACTAACACATCTCGATTGGACAAAATATTTTTGGTTAACCCTGTCAATACCGAACCGGGACCCACTTCAACAAAAATATCATAATTTTCATTAGCGGCTGTTTCGATCGCACCAACAAAGTTTACTGCTTCCAGTATCTGGTTTTTAAGCAGCTCCGGAAAGTTGATATTAACAGGGAGAAAATCGCCTGTTGTGGGGGTAATTACCAAATGTCGCAATCGACTAAAAGAGTATTTTTTTAATTCCTCTTCCATATGTTTTGATGCGGATAGCATCAATTTCGAATGGAAGGCATTACTCACCGGAAGCAATGACGCAGAGACTTCAGCTGATTGGCATTTTTTAATGGCAATTTCAATAGCAGCAACATCCCCTGAAACAATTATTTGTGACTGAGAATTAATGTTGGATATCACGATCTCACCCTCAATACCGGAGATTAGCTCTTGTACTGCTTTGGAACTGGCATTAATACTTAACATAGCACCAGGTTGATCACCAGAATTGGCCATCGCCTTGCCACGCGCAGCTACAAGTCTTAAAGTTTGCTCCACGCTCAATACTCCGGCACTACAAAGCGCTGAATACTCGCCTAGACTATGACCTATAGCCAAATCTGGACGCAGGCCTAACTCGCGCAAATAAGCAACACTGGCCAAAGACGCCACAGTAACCGCTGGTTGAGTAATTTCGGTTTGATTCAGCTGATCCATCCATCGTTTTTTCTCATCATCACTTGCCGCTTCGTTATCATGAAATACCAGATCACTTAGATTTTCTCCTAAGCTGGACTTTAGCGATTCATCACAGTTCGACCAGAACCGACTGACGGTTTTGCAGCGCTCTTTGAAGCGACGCCCCATATTAACCGATTGCGATGCCTGGCCTGGAAACAGATAAGCGATACGCGGCTGATGCATGCCCGAACGTAAGAAAATACTATTTGAGATGTCAATTAACTCAACCTCATGATCATTCGGTACCGAAGATAAGTGTTCAACAACTTTTTCCAATTTTTCTACCAGCTGCTCGGGTGTTGAAGCAACAATGGCAAGGCGTAAGCGCATCGAGTTAAAGTTTTGTGCGCAGTAGTTTGCCATATCAGGCAATTCAGCCATAGACATACGCTTAGCCGCATCTAGTAAGGTAACTAATTTTTCTCCTAATTCACTAGTCGATTCAGCACCAACAAAAATAACTTCACTACTCTGACTAGTATGTAGCAACGACAAATAACGTTCTTTCTCATCATCGCTGGAACGCGATGTTATTTGCTCCTCAGAGGAAAGCGTAATGTGGGTATTAATCCCCCCAAAACCAGCAGAACTTACAGCGGCTCTACGAGATGTATTGGCGGAATACCACTCGCCTCCACTTAAAAGTGGGTACAAACACTCACTTTCCTTAAACAATTCATTGGGTGTCCGGATCCCTTGTGTAGGAGGTAAAATACCGTAACATACAGACATTAATGTTTTAATAAATCCCGCCACACCCGCTGCAGCTTTAGTATGACCAATATTTGATTTAATCGAACCAATTCCACAACGATGAGATCGATTGGGATTGTTTAGTTTTTTACTCTCAACAAAGGTCGTCAACTCAACGTTATCACCGGTTGGCGTACCTGTACCATGTCCTTCTATTAATTCTACCTCAGAAAAATCATAATCTGCCATGCTGTATGCACGACTCACAGCCAATGATTGGCCTGAAACACTTGGTGCGGTAATTCCTCCTTTGCCGTCTGAAGAAATCCCTATACCGTTAACAATCGCATAAACTGATTTCCCCTGGGCGATCGCATCTTCATAACGCTGTAACACAACAATTCCACAACCTTCTCCTGGAAGAAAACCGTTCGAAAATTGATCATATACGTGTATATCGGTATCACTAAGTGCACCAACTTTGGCAAAACCAACTATTTCAAAAGGATCAAGGCTAATATCTACGCCACCGGCTAATGCCAGATCACAATTACGATTTAATAGGCCGATGCAGGCTTGATTGATCGCTAATAAGGACGAAGAACACGCGCCATCTGTAGAAAAACCGCCTCCTTTAAAATCAAAATAATTACATATTCGCCCTGCAATCGTATTCGAAAGACTACCTGCCAGGTTATCTTCATTAACCGGTGGAAATGGTGCTTTATAACGCTCTTCCACTTTAACTAATACAAGCTCTTTTTCCAAACCAGAAATATTAAGATTGTCGAGTAACTCAGCAACAATACGCTTTACATAAGGCCAGCGGTGGCGCATGGCAGATGCACGGCTTATTTCTCCAGTAAGTGTATTTCCTATTATTACACCAGTATTTTGGTATTGATCTGGATCGATCCCTGCGTCTTGCAATGCCTCTTGTGCAACCTTTAAAGTCATCCATTGAGCGGGATCCGTTGCTAAATAGGTTGTTCGAGGTATTAGAAACTCGGCTGGATTAAATTCGAAATCTTCAACCAGTGCCGCTTTTTTACAATAAGTCGTATCAGGGTGGTCTCTATCGGGATGATAATAATCATCCTTATTCCATCGTTCCACCGGCATTTCCCGAAAACCGCGTCGTCCGGCCAAAACATTCTCAAAAAATTCATTCGCGGATTTCGCTCCTGGGTATCGACAACCAATCCCTATAACGGCAACTTTCATAATTACTTCTCCTTCCTTTATCAATTGGCGCTGTTAAACAGTTAATGTTTTTTAACTCAATAGCCACGCTATTTTCTGGTTACGGCAACAACTTCGAGCTAAATAATTCCTGTTTGTTGGCGATAAAACCCTAGCCTCAATGCTAAAAATAATAACGACTAAAGAACTACAGCCCTACTAGTTTATGTTTCGATTTGGATACTAATTATTTTGTTCAAAAGCTTCTTTTACATTCCCAAGAACATACCCACCATAAGGTATATCCATTTCAAAGTGACGAATCATTGCGTAAGGTTGACCTGGAAATACTGGGGAGTCCAAGGGGATATTACCTGCCGAGACAAGTGTTCCGTCTAACCAACCATCTTCATCAAAATCCCCGACGCGACCTTTCAACCACGTGCCCGATAAATGATTGCCAGCACTATCTGTACCGCCAGGAATTCCAAGATGAGTTTGAATAGAGTAAGGGATCATTACTTGATTAGTACTTCCATAAAATGGCATTTTAATTACCCCTTTATCACCAATACCTAGATCAAATGCAATGTCCATTGCCACTAAAATTTCCTGGTTATCAAGTATCATAAAATGAATTTGCCCTTGTAATGGTCCATTATCAATAACGGCTATTAACATGTCGGTACCGGCAATGTTAGCCAAACACATATCAGCATTTTCATTAATTTCCAGACTGCTACTTAGACGCCCGTCAGCCTTCTCATCAAGGTCCAGCTCACCACAAATATTTGGCAAACTCTTACCGTTATTATAAAATGGAACGAGAAAATCAGTCTTATTGGTAAAAGCAACATTTTTCAATACCATTTCAAAAAGTTCTTGTTCTGCCTTAAAACGTCCCGGACCAAGAAACTTACCAGTTCCGCCGTGCGTATCTAAAGTGCTCCATAAAGAAGAGGCATTTACATTAAAAAATGACATGAAATAAACGATAAGAATTATGCTTAACAATAATTTTTTTTGCATTCTTACGCCAAAAACTCTGATAAAAACGAAGGTGATAAGTTTGATGCTTGATGAAAAAAAATACTATAGTCCAATGCGACTAGGGAAGGATATTTTTTTAAATATCAAAAATATTTTAACTAATTCATAAAATCTAGATGACATTTGGTTGTTTTTATATCGCTAATACTTTTATAAATCACAACAGTTATAAGCTTGTAATTATTCGCAATATAAACATCTAAAATACAATAAAAGGGAACGACATGGAAATATGATTACATGAGAAAAACTCAAAAAACTTATGAGCTTTGAATATTTTCAAACGTAACAACCTTTCACAAAAAGGTTATCGTCTTGCTAAGCTAATAAGAGACATAGTCTATACCCGTGCTACCTCAAAATGCAGATTCCAGCAAGGCTATAAGCTACCAT
>CAZOBX010000179.1:0-12353 GCA_964578045.1 uncultured Kangiella sp.
TGTACTAGTGTCGTGAAGGACAGGAGTCCGAGAGCGACCATAGGGAATAGTGCGAAGCACTATCTGTTCAAATCTTGTATGAGGTTTGAAGGAAGAAAAATTTTAAAGCCAGTGTGATGGAATTGGTAGACATAGGGGATTCAAAATCCCCCGCCTTCGGGTGTGGCGGTTCGAGTCCGCCCACTGGTACCATATTAGTTTTAATTTAAAGCCTTGTTTATACAGGGCTTTTTTGTGTCTGGCAATTGAGAATCCTGCCTCTTAATTTAATTATTATTTTTTCCTGCGCATACCTTCTGCAAAAAGGTGGTAAAAGATCGTTCATGGTTGTTGGTGATTGTAAGAGCTTTATAAGCGGTCTAATCGGTCATTGTAGTGGTTAACCGATTGAATCTATGGAATATTTTATCCATTCAAATCCATTTGATTTTGTTTCACTGGTTTTAAATTCGTTGTAATATTGATGTAAATTTATAAAATAATAACAAACAGGAAACTCCATGAAAAAATTACTGCCTCTGCTGCCCTATTTGCTGGGATGGGGACTGTTGCTTGGCACAGTCAGTCTGTTTGAAGTCAGTTTAATCAATGGTATTTCACAATTGGTTTTATTTTTGTTTGTGGTGTGTATTCCCACCTGGAAAACCGGGCGCATGTCCTATGTGGATATAGGCTGGCCCTGGGGATTGGTGGTGATAGGTGTCATGACCTTGTTGTTTTCCGAAGGTCATTGGTTACGTAGCGCTTTGGTTGGCGCTGTGTATATTTTCATGGGCTTGCGTATGGGGCTCGGCGCATTAAAGATGTGGCAACTGGGTGTTCTTAAAAAAGAACTGCCCAGATACAAATATCAACACCGGAGATGGGACCGAGCCGGCCATGTGCAAAAAGGGTTTATCATGCAGGTGGAAGTGCTTATCCAAGGTCTTGCCAACGCAGCTTACTTAGCCATGCCGGCATTTATAATAGCTAGCAACACTAGTGATAACTTTTCTATATTTGAAGCGGTTGGAATGCTAATCTGGCTTGGGGCATTTGTGATGGAAACTGTCTCTGACCTGCAAAAAATGAAGTTCTTAAAAGCCATGCGCGAGCAGGGCTTGAAAAATAAGGTATGTAATATTGGCCTGTGGCGTTACAGCCGACACCCCAATTATTTTGCCGAGTGGATGGTGTGGAATGCGCTGTTGGTTTCTTCCATTCCCAGTTGGTTGGCGTTGCAAACCGTGGAACCCTTGCTTGTGTGGTTACTGCTCGGGGTGGGATTGCTGTTTGTTTCGCGTATCATGTACGTGACTCTGGTACATTATACAGGCGTCAAACCGGCGGAGTTTTATTCAGTGCAAAAGCGGCCCGAATACAAAGAATATCAGCAAACTACCAATATGTTTTTTCCGGGTAAACCAAAGTCCTAGTCAATTTTCCTTTTGATAGACTATCTTACCATCGATTACCGTCATGCTTACCTTAACATCTTTTATCTGCTGCTCAGGGATTTCAAAAATATCCTGTTCCAACACCACAAAATCAGCCAAGTATCCGGCTTTTAATTGGCCCAGTTTATTTTCCTGAAATCCGGCATAGGCATTATTAATGGTATAAGCGGTTAGTGCTTGTTCAATGGATATTTTTTCTGTTGGTATCCAGCCTTCCGGATTAGCGCCGTCCAAGGTTCTGCGAGTCACAGCAGCATAGATGCCTTGCATCACATTCATCGGCGCGACCGGGCTGTCAGAACCAAAAGTAATCTTGGCGTTAGCCTTTGCAAGACTGTTGAAAGCGTAAGTCAATTTGATCCTTTCGGCGCCAATACGCTTTTCTGCCCAGCGACCGTCATCAATGGCATGATAGGGTTGCATAGAAGGGATAACCGATAGTTGGTTCATTCGTTTGATTGCTGATGGCGTTAAATGCTGTGCATGTTCAATTCGCCAGCGCCTCTGGGGATTCGCAGGGTTGTTTTTAGCGATATCTTCAAAACTATCCAAAATCCAATCATTGGCCCGATCACCTATCGCATGGATTGTCACATGAAGGCCTGCGAGATCAGCGGATTTGATCCAGTCTTTGAACTGTTTAAGATCATAAATGGGAAAGCCATGTTTATCGGGCTCATCATTGTATGCTTGATAAAACCAGGCGGTGGTGCTACCTAATGAGCCGTCAACCATTGCTTTGAGTCCACCCCAACGGTGCATATCATCGCCACGGCCGTGTGGCTTAATATAACTGGCAAGTTGAGAATGAGTTTGCAATGGAACAAAGCTGTATACACGCATCTTTAATTGATTGTTTTGGTTAAGTTTATCAAATGCCTGCAAGTCGGCCCAACTTCCCATATTGTGGATCTGAGTGACGCCAAAACTAACCGCATGCTCGATCCCGACTTCAAAAGAGCTTGCCTGTTGCTCTTGACTTAGTGTTGGAACCGCCTTGCGAATAAGATCCATTGCCGCATCTTTAAAAATGCCGGTTGGTTTGCCATTCTTATCGCGGACGATTTCACCACCAGGAACATCCGCTGTTCTATCATTGATGCCTGCCAACTTCATCGCCATGGAATTTGCTAAGGCCATATGTCCATCAGTTCGCCATAGATAAACGGGATTTTTATCAGTGACACCGTCGATCCATTTTGCTTGGGGCAATTGGCCTCCCCACGCTTCATGATCCCAGATACCATCACGCATCCAATGGCCAGGTTTCATCCGTTTCGCGTAATCGGCAATTCGCTTTATAAATTCTTTTTTACTGGAGGCATCCCTGAGCTGTACAGCAGACAACAAACCAGAAACTTCTCTAAAATGGGTATGATTATCAATAAATCCGGGAGTCACTCTTTTTCCCTTTAAGTCGATCATCATAGTGGAAGGATTTTTAAGTTTTGCGATCTCTGTATTTGAGCCAACAGCAATGATCTGATTACCTTTGAGCGCCATAGCGGAAGCTTGAGGGTGAGATTTATCGCCCGTCCAGATTTTCCCATTACTGAAGATAGTATCGACTTCTTGATAAGCAAAACAGGGAGCTGTTATTAGACAGATTGCCATAAGCACGACGGTTTTAAGGATTAGCTGTAACATAAAGTGTTCCTCTTTTCCTGATTAAGTTAGATGGATACTCGTATTTCTGCCGGTAGTAATCATGATAACTCATTGACTTTAAAATAGAAATCAACTGACGACCCAATAATAATCGCTTATTGAATTTATCGCCGTTGTGCGATAATTGGTCTCCAGGTTAATCAATGTGCCATTGACGAAAATATTGGGGTGTATTAATCTATATTTGAGATTTAAACGGACCTTTGATACCAGTTTATAGCCAGAATACACGACTCTAAATTGAGTTAATTTGCTTATTTCATAGTTAACCGATTTTATCAATCATTTACTCGAAAGAGCCTATTCAATAAGAAGTAAATAAATTCAAAATGACTATTTTTTTTATTATATTGGTAAGCTTTGTTATTGCTGTTTTGTCCTTTGTTTACCAGTGGCCAATTATTCAGCAATGGCTTGGTCGACGACAAGTGAATGCTGCTATAGAATTCTTGTTAGAATCCAGTGATTACTACGTGATGAAGGATGTGGTGCTGTTAACTTTTGAAGGACTTATTCAAATAGACTTCATCATTGTAAGTCGTTTCGGTGTTTTTGTGGTGGCGACTTATCATTATTCGGGAATTATTGACGGCGCTGAGTTAAGCAAATCATGGACTCAAATATCAAACAAAAGAGAAAAGACTGAATTTCAAAACCCTTCTTATCAAAATAAAAAAAATACTGAAACACTAAGAAATTTGGTCGGTTTAGATAAAAATAAAATATTTCCGGTGGTCGTATTTGATGGCATCTCAAGGTTTAAACAAACCATGTTGGCCAGAACCACTTGCGGAAGCGGATTCCTGAATTATATTCGTAGCAAAAATGAACTTCTGTTAACGGCCAAAGAAATACAGAAAATTGTTGAAACTATAGACGCTAAGCGAAAAAAGCAAGGGTTAATCTCTGGTCTGAAACGCATTGACACCCGCAATCAAACTAGCTCGTTGCTAGACAACCATCAAACTTGCCCGAGTTGCGGGAGTGAAATGGTTGTTAGCGTGGTTGAAAGCGGGCGTAATGCTGGCCAGCAATTTCTTAGGTGTGTGCTTTATCCTACCTGTCGGTCGACTCGATCTAAGTAAAAATGAAGTTTGCGAGTCAATAATATAAGAATCAAAACCCCACATTTAGCGATGCAACATTGCAATGGTTTTAGGCTACTGGCCTTATAGCCGTCGGCAATTGTCATACTCATTTACGTTTCTTTTTGTGTTTAAGCCATCAAAATCAAGTTAAAAGTGAAATGCAGCTTTTAAAAAAACTGCGTTTCAGGTGATAACAATATAATTGCGAATTACGCTATTAAGAAAACGAATTACTGTGTTTTGAATCTGTTCGTGTATTCTCTTTCCAATAAGCTATGTTTAGAGCTGTTTTTTGACTGAGTCAGATTATTTACTCGAGTTAACGTTTTCAGCTTCTTGTTTAAAATAGGGCGGTTGGTTGTAACTATAAATTTGACCATAGTAAAGTTTTTTCGTCAGATATAGATACTTCTAGACCGGTTATGTCACACAAGGGATAAGGGTTACAATTACTTTGAGGCATAGGTTCTTCTTCCTGAGGTTTGTTCGATTCATCGGCGATAATTGATGTAGCTGATATCATAAGAATTGAAACAATAAGGGTCTTTGCTGTTTTGTTTGTCATGATGTTTTCTCCAATAATGACAGGGGACGTATCTATTCTCCTATATATATCTCAATTCGTAATGTTAATTAACGTTGCGTAGAGATAAAAATCGAATAAACTTCTTGGAACTACATAATATTACACCACTAACTGTCTGAGTTGATTGAATTATTTAAGTTGTTATTAAAGCGACGATGTCATATTATTTTTTTCTTTGAAATATCGATGAGGCGTTCGTATTGCCAAAATAGAGCAATCTTGCTTTTATTTATGCATGGAAGTCTGCGAATAAAGCCAGTATCGGTTTATAAAAATGGGAACAAATATTGCTAAGCACAATTTATTCCAGTCAATTCCACCAAATAGCATAACGAAATTTATCTGGTATAAAAATTAGAATTTAGAAGTGAAAGTTTGAGAAACATTGCTCGCAGGGATAAATTTTATTGACTGTGGAATTCGAACATGGCAATAAATTGTTAGAATGATATAAAAGACAGGTCTATAATAAAGGATAATATCATAAAACGAAAAATATGACCTGTAAAATCACGAATGGCAGCAAATATTGTTGTTACTTATATGGCTGATAAATACAGTCCTGCATCAGAAGAAAAACTTGAACAGAAGAGCGTCAATCAATTTGGAATTTTGATCGTTTCGAGGTTTGTTTCAGATTCACGACGGATCGATGTTAAAAATCGTAACGGTTCCTGTTGAATAGAAAATCGCGAAGTTGAGAGTTTCATGATATTTGTTATTTTTTTACTTTTGAGATTCTGGCTTAATATTTCGGGTTCATTATTATTTTTGTGAATGTAATAAATGGTGTCGCTAGCGATAGCTAGCTGGTTAGAATTCTCAATATCACTGAGCACCACACCAGTATATGTAGATTCATTGTTTATTGATTTATAAAGCAATTGGCCATTAAATCGCGTAAAGTAAAAGCAGTCTTCAGTGCCGCAAGGAATAACCACATATCCTTCTGTGAGAACTTTTTTCTCTGATAATTGAATTAATGATTGAGATTCAATAAACCATTTGTCATTGTCGTTGTCATTGACACTGTAATAGATGCTCATACCATCGTTGGAAAAAACAGGGTTTTTATAGATGTTATCTTTACTTGAGGAAAACTTAAGTTCTCCTGTATCACTAATAATGTGAAGTTGGGTATTAGTAGTAAATGCAATTGATTTACCATTGTTACTTATTGCTAAATCGGCAATTTTGAAGCTATCATCAAATTTTGTTAATTGATGAAGTTCACCTTCTTTTTTGAGCAACCAGATCTGAGATCGTCCCGTCCTGTTTGAAACAAAAGCGATATCCTTGGAATCTTGTGCAAAGGTGGGCCGATAATCATCAAACGATGATGTGATGATGTTTTCAGATCTACCACTTAAGCTAAGGCTAATGATATCGTTTCTCCAAGGAGAACCACGCATATAACCGATTGTTTGTCGGTTAGTAGCATACGGATAATAAATAGGGTAGTTCGCTCTAAATAGTAATTCTAGTTTGTTGTTATCAAGGTTTAATGTGCTTAGTTCACCGTCGCCCGTTCTGAGAACTAGTTTTTTTTCTGATTCAAGCCAAGCCGCAGACATTAACACTAGTGGTATCGAGGCAATTTTTGTGGACTTGTTTGTTAAGCCATCGTAAATCCATATTTCGGTTTTTGAAGCGCCTATATTGCGTAAAAATACTGTTTTTGAGGAATCCAAAGAATTGGTAACGTAATAATCACCTCTGCCAGTTGCAGGTGGGGAAGTTATAGGAATAGATTCTCCGGACTGTATATTGTATGAATGTATCTGATAAGGTTTAGACATTGAATCTGTATAAGATAAAAACAAATTATTCTCATCTTTCCATGCTATCGATACGGATAACGGTTCATCAAGACAATTAAAGATTGTTTTGGGCGCCTTTAACTGCATGGTTATTCGGTCAACGTCTGCAATAATAACTTTGCAAACGCTATCATCATATCGGTTAAACGCCAGCTGGTTACCATTATTTGAAAAAACAGCATTAATATCGTTATGCTTACCATCTGTTAATTGATAATAACGTTCCTTACCGAGCTGTTTTGAGTACAAGTTCCAATACTTTTCACCCAACGGTTTGTGTGAAAATACCAATAACTCACCACTTACTGTCGCACTCAACTCCTGGCCTAATAACGTGGTTTGTATTTGTGGAATAATTAAGGGAGCATTAATTACAGACAGAATGTAAATAAGTAGAGCAACTAAACTCGCAATTATCGTTGAGGGCAAAAACTTTCTTAAACGCCACGGGGTAGAAATTTCTTCAATGTGAGCAACAAATCGATAACCTTTATTACGCCCCGATTCAATGTACTGGCATTCTTCTGATTCGGCTAACGCTTTTCTTAGGTAAGAAACTGTGGTTCGAATAGTCGTATTTTCTATATATCGGTTATTCCACACTTCTCTCTGAAGGTCTTTATTTGAGTAATAGACTTTGGGATCGGAATAGAGTAATTCAAGAAGTTTCGCCTGGACATGGCCAATGACGTGATCGGAGGCGCTATCGCCTCGGATTGTTCTTGTCTCTGGATCGTAGGTGCATCGTCCTAGAATAAATTTATTACTTTTTGCCACGGCTAATTTTCCTGTTGAATCGTGACATCTTGTTTACTACTCACCCAATTATTGAGATCTATCTTGAAAACATTGTGAATCATTTTAAACGAATTATCACACGTGCAAATAGCATTAACAATGTAAAATTACCTAACAATTGTTTATTCAATAATTTTTCTCGGTGGAATATTGCACTATTAAACAAACGCTTAGGTACTTAGTAAGTTGCTATGTTTCTAGAGTTGAGAGTAACTAGGCCGAAAAGTTATGATGGGGAATCGAGGCGTAAATTGTAAACCGTTGTAATTCATTTGATGTCGTTTCAAACCGGACCGTCACTGATTAATATTCGAAATGGGTTAGAAAAACTCGGTAACCACTCAAGCAAAAGGGATCTCTCGCAGAGTATAGAGAGTATTGTGAAGAATCGTCTACAGAGATTTCTTTTATTAAAGTGCTCAGTCGCCCAATGCTGAACCACTGAACAGCGGTTAATTATGACTCATTCATCAATAAAAGTGCTGGGTGAAACTTTAAATCTTTTTGCCAGAGCCCGAACATGGCGTAACGTCAATGACCGTTTGCCGTTAAGGATTTCAGACACAACCCCTTGACTACCGATTTCTTTAAGGTTGTTCTGTTGTATCTTATGTAGCTTGATTAAATAACGCAAAGCATCTAGTCCATTTCCTTTTATCTCATTGTTCATATTGCCTTCATATTCCATTGCCGCGTGTGACATGGCTGTGATTAGCCCAGTGAAAGGGCTGTTATCTCGTTTACCAAATAGCGTCATGGCCTGCTCAAAATTATCCAATAACACATCATAATCTTCGGGGGTTTTTGGGGTGCATACCATTGGTGCCACCATTTCCCAATGTTCAACGGCTTTTTCTAATGTAGCTTGCATTATAATACTCCTAATTACATATGGCTCGGTTGTATCTTTTTGATGTAGGCAACCTGGGTTTCAAAATTGATCAATGTGGAGATGAGTAATGTGGTCCCTGGAACTTGAAATTCGAATTGACGACCGAAGCTATATATATCGCCGAATGACGCTCTTAAATCACGTTCGGATAAAAATTTGCTTTGCTTAATGATTTGATACCAACCGAGCAATGTTTCGGTGGCTGTCGGATATAATTGCTGCGCTTTTGTTAGTTTGTCTATGGCTATAACGATCATCTAATATACCTCGAAACTATTAAAATAAAGTTTGTTGTTTGCAACTGAAATAATCCCCTATATATCTCCGTTTGTAATGTTAATTAAGGTTGTCAGTGCGATTTCAATCATAGCTAGAGTGCATAGCCAAGTAAATTAGCGGCCTGTAGTCTAGATGAGGGAATTCGAGCGTAGAATCATATATTGAAAAGTTTTGTCAAAACAGGTTTGTTTATGCCATTTGTTTGGCTATCAGAAGGCAAAATTTTAGCTTTAAAAGAGAAATATTACTCATTGAGAGTGAATATTAACGCAGGCTTTTTAATTTAAGTCTGCGGTTGGCTGTGGAAAAAGATATCTATTTTTGGGTAATAAATTCGATTATGCCGACGCCATTTATTCCGGCTCGGATAATAAAAAAACCAAATACCAAAGGGACAACGACATATGCAATTGTATGCATAATCGTTCCTGCTTTTAGTCCTAATTTGGCTCGCATGTATGTTAATTTTATCAGTTGCTCTGGCGATTTTATGCTAGTCAATGCCGTATAAATTCCAAAAAGTACGATAGCTGCACCGAGAGCGAGTGTTGTGTATTGCATATGTTGTCCGAAAATCATGTGGTTAAAGGGGTATTATCCCGTTATTCGCAGACTGTTACAATTATCAAGGGTTTATCTGATGTAAGGATAGTTCTGATTCAATTAGAATGGTCCCGCTATACGAATAGACGTCAAACAAGTATAAAATCAACAGCTAGGAGATAAAAGCATGAAAAGCCTTTTAGTGATATCGTTTTCAATAATAATCCACCTTAGTTTAAGTAATACAGTAGTGGCTGAAAATAATGCCAATGTAACCAGCAAACGAAGTGAATCGGACATTGCAAGGGATAAGAGCAGTAAGCCGCACGAAATAATGGCATTTCTTGGTGTAAAAAAGGGCGACCACGTACTTGATTTCTTAGGCGGCGCCGGATATTACTCTCAATTGCTGGCGTCTGAAGTCGGTCCAACTGGGAAAGTAGTATTACATACCAATCAAGCCTATATGAAATTTATTGGTAAGGAACTTGAACAGCGTATTGCCAGTGGCGGACTTGACCAGGTGACTCGCTTGTTAAGTGAAGCGGACGACCTAAAGTTTGGTAAAGAACAATTTGATTCTGCTATTCTTGTATTGGGTTATCATGATTTCTTTTTTCTGGATGAAGGCTGGGATTTTCCCTCAGACAAGGTGATACCTCAATTACATAAAGCACTTAAAAAAGGTGGTAAGTTGTTAATTATTGATCATTCTGCCGCGATCGGTGCTGGCATTAGCGTAACCAAAAGCTTGCACCGCATAGAAGCATCTTTTGTTAAAAATGACATGCTCAAACGAGGCTTCAAGTTCGTTAAAGAGTCAAAGTTATTAAGCAATGACAAAGATCCTTTGGATATTATCGTTTTCGACCCTAAAATTAGACGTCATTCAGACCGGTTTGTTTATTTGTTTGAGAAAAAATAGTGTTTGCTAGTGAGCTGCGGCTGTGGGGGCGAATCTGGCGCCTACCCGCAGTTACTCGACACATTGTAGGCCAATCGTACAACCATCCCTCATCTAGAGCTTTATTTGTCAACATTTGAACCAGATGCTAACTAACCTCAACTCGGGATAAGAGCAACCATCCAGCATCAGTCTTTTAGCGACTCGACCCGTTAAGTTTGCTTTCAATAGCTCGCTATTAACGCACAAACTTGCCTTGATAGTCGCTAAAATACTGATACTTTGTAAATAAGAATGAATATCAACTGCAATTGTAGTTGAAAATGATTCTCATTTAGACTATCATCTTGGTATTGACTTAAAGCATTCATCAATTCCTTTGATTAGGGAATTATCGTTCAATATCGGAGTAAGAATATGACTCATAGCTTGGCCAATGTTGAAGCTAAACGGAAGGTAAAGGTGATTAGTTTGGGCGCTGCAGGCAGTGTTTTTAGACGTAAGCTTTTATCGATGGGACTAACTCCCGGTATTGAAATCGATATATTGCGGAAAGCGCCCCTTGGTGGACCGATGGAGCTAAATCTTAGAGGTTTTTCTTTAAGTTTACGCCGTAATGAAGCATTAGGTATTCAGGTTCAACTAGTTAATTAGTTGTTAACTAGTTTGTTGTTTGTCCATCACAAAATGCCAAACTAGGCTGTCACTTGTCCATGTCACATACTCCCACAATCGCTCTCTGCGGCAATCCTAACTGTGGTAAAACTACCATTTTTAACCTGTTGACTGGTTCTCGCCATCAAGTAGGAAACTGGCCTGGTGTGACGGTCGAAAGAAAGTACGGTCAATTACGGCTGCAAACTTCAACGAATAATTCACCTCAAATAAAGGTTGTCGATTTACCCGGTACCTATTCTCTCGATGCCGTCGACGAATCTATCGCATTAGATGAAAAAATTGCACGAAATTATATTCTATCCGATGAGCCTGATCTTATTATCAATATCATTGATGCCTCAAATATCGAAAGAAACCTTTATTTAACCACCCAGTTATTGGAAATTGGTAAACCAGTGGTGGTATTGCTCAATATGATGGATGTGGCAAAGACTAATTGCGTCAACATTGATCTAAAAAAATTGTCTAAACTGATCGGCTGTCCGGTATTTCCGCTGGTTGCCAGTCGGCAAAAAAATATTTCAGAGCTCAATCAGTTCATCTTGGAGCACACCAGCCCATCTAACCACCAAAGTCGGTTTGAACTTGATTTTGACGCGGAATTGAAAGATTTATACGATTCAATGTTAGCCGTCATTATCAGTCGAAAGAATGATATTTCTGTGCGTCCAGAATGGTTAGCCGTTAGATTGATCGAAGAACATAGCTATCCAGCGCCAGAGGCCATTGTCAATAAAGTGTCGGCAATTCAAAAGCAGGTTACTGACATTTTTGGCGAAGACATCGATATTATTATCGCTGAAGCAAGATACAATAAAATTCTTCACTGGATCGATAAAAGTGTCTCAAAAGAAGGGCGCTTAACTCGTAGTTTATCGTCCAAATTAGACAGGGTTTTTTTAAACAAGTATTTAGGTGTCCCGCTTTTTCTATTTGTCACTTATCTGATGTTTTTGTTTACGATTAATTTTGGTGGCGCTTTTATTGATGTTTTTGATCAAACGACCAATGCGATTCTGGTTGAAGGGGCATCGATATGGCTTATCGATATGGGAATGACCGACTGGTTAGTGACTTTAATAGCCAATGGGATTGGCGGCGGGGTGCAGGTTGTTTCTACCTTTATTCCGATTATTGGTAGCCTCTATTTGTTTTTGGCGGTATTAGAAGATTCGGGTTATTTAGCTCGAGGCGCATTTGTTATGGACCGGTTTATGCAGGCGATTGGTTTACCCGGTAAATCGTTTATACCCTTGATGGTTGGTTTGGGATGTACCGTGCCGGCTATTTATGCTACTCGCTCATTAGAATATCAAAAAGATCGCATTATGACGGTAATGATGAGTCCTTTTATTTCTTGCGGGGCGAGATTGCCGGTTTATATACTTTTTGCTGCGGTCTTTTTTCCCGATAATAAAGGTGTATTAATTTTTTCTCTTTATTTAATTGGCATCGTGATTGCGGTATTGACTGGTTTGCTATTAAAGAAAACCATTTTATTCGGTGAAACAACGCCTTTCGTGATGGAGCTGCCTGCTTATCATATGCCGCAGCTTCGCAATGTTTTGCTTAAAACTTGGGAAAAGTTACGATCCTTTGTATTAGGTGCCGTTTATACCCTTGATGGTTGGTTTGGGATGTACCGTGCCGGCTATTTATGC
>CAZOBX010000180.1:0-8264 GCA_964578045.1 uncultured Kangiella sp.
GTTTACTCCGGAGAGGGGTGCTCACTTTGACCGGTTTTTCCAACCATTGACAATAAATAAATCGTAAAAAATTGATTGTCAATTATATACGATTTAATCAATTATGTATACAATAATACTAAAATAGTATACTGTTTAAATTCTTCCGATTCTTCTTATACAAGTTAATGCCATTAAAATGAAAACTCACAATACTGATATCCTTGTGATTGGTGCCGGGATCATAGGTATAGCCACCGCCTATTTTATTAAGAAAATAAATCCAGACAGGCGAGTTACCATTATCGATCAATTGCAGCCGATGAGTTTTACCTCTGCGCAATCTGGAGAAAACTATCGAAACTGGTGGTCACATCCGACAATGAAGGAATTTATTGAACACAGTATTCAACTAATGGAAGATATTGCGCTAGAAACTAACGAGCGTATTAATATCACGCGTAGAGGCTATGTTCTGGCAACTCGAAAAAATGATATTTCAGCGCTTGTGTTTGATTTGGAAAAGTTTTATCCCGACGCTGACGGATGTTCGATTAGGCATCACACACAAAGTAACTCTAAACACTATCAACCGGCTATCAGCGAGGATTGGAAAGAAGCGCCGAAAGGCGTTGATGTATTAGAGTCTGAGCAGTTGATTAAAAAACATTTTCCTTATTTCGACCCTGAAATAGAAAATATCATTCATATTAGACTCGCAGGCATGTTGGACTCACAACAGTTAGCAGCATTTATGTTGCAAGGGTTTAAATTGAATGGTGGAATTAAACTGACCGGTAAAGTGATGAGCATTGAGAATAATGACCACTTCACGGTCCAGCTAGATGGGGAGAAAAGTAGTATAGCAACTAGCCAGATCATCAACGCTGCCGGTCCATTTATCGCAGACATCGCAAAAATGCTTGATGTTGATATACCGGTTGAGAATACTCTTCAGCAAAAAATCGCCTTTCCAGATAAGCTTAACGCAGTCCCTCGAACCCAGCCATTTTCGATTGACCTGGATGCACAGGAAATCGACTGGAGCGCAGATGAAAAATCGTTGCTTAGTCAAGACGCTGATTTTGAATGGTTAACTAAAGAGCTCTCTGGCGCTATTCATTGTCGCCCGGAAGGTGGCGATCATGGGCAATGGGTAAAATTAGGTTGGGCCTTTAATACCGATGTTGTTAGTGCTTCAATGGAGCCGGTGCTGGAGGAGTATTTTCCAGAAATAGTCGTTCATGGCGCCGCTAGACTTAATCCGGCCCTTAAGGGCTATTATAAGGGCTTGCCAGCAAACACTGTGCACTACGGCGGCTACTATACGGCAACCGAGGAAAACTGGCCTTTGATTGGTAAAACTAATGTTGAGGGATTCTTCATTAACGGTGCAATGTCCGGGTTTGGGACAATGGCAGCTTGTGCGGCTGGCGAGCTATGTGCTCAGTGGGTACTCGAAAAGCCGTTACCCAGCTTTGCTGATGAATTGTCATTAGCCCGTTATAAAGATAAAGCATTTATTCAGCAGCTCAGAACCTATGATAAAGGGTTGCTGTAGGACGAAGGCATAGAAGTCATGGAAAAAGAAGGATGGTAAAACAAATTCGTGCACTACAAAGCTACGTGCTTTTATAATAGCTTTTGAAGCATAAGAAGTTATAGATTATCTAGTTTTTTCTCGACATAGCTATTACCCGGATCGACTTCCAGTGTTTTTTTAAAGCTTTGGGCGGCCAACTTATTGTTGCCATTTTTTAAATAAGCATCACCGAGAATATCATGTGCCCAGCAGAATTCGGATAGGCTGAAACTGAATATTTAAGAACAAAAATTGCCATTTTGGCATTATTTTTTTTGTTAAGATAATCCATGCCTAGAATGATTATTTTAGATTGATCCAATAAACCGTTTTCTAGCGCTAACTTAAAAGCATTGGAAGCAATCTGCTCGGTTTTTTCTTTATTTTCATGGAGTATCTTTTCAATTCCTGATAGCTCTTCTTCAAATTTATTATGTAACGCAACTTTCGCTTCGACATCTTTCTTTCGATATTCACTTGCTGCTTCTTTGGCTAAATCACAGGCTTTATCAAAAGCATCTTCCTCAGCTATTTGAACATCTGGTTTCACACTAATGCCTTCCCAGCTTGTACCCGTTACCGGATTAGTAACATAACCGTAAGAGACAAAGGCCTTAAAAGGTATAGTTCTTAAAGATAAGGGATAAAGTATTTAATTGAATCAAACCAGAGGGGCAGGTCTTGCCTTTTGCCTTTGAATGAAAGTTAAGTTATATTAAAAGATTGCTTAGAATCGAATAGCTCGGTGTCGTTTATCAGGTGACTTCTCGCGGTAATGCTCTGTAATTAAGCAATAGCAAATAATACCAGATATTCTATTTTAAAAAGAGCAACAAAGCCTTTAGCTGTGTACATAGATAGGGTCACATATTTGTTTACCCGTTTGATGTTTTTGGATATACGGACAAATAAATATTTGGCCCCATCGGTTTATTTTAATAGAGGTAGATTATGGAAAATTATCAAACGATATTGGAGAATATAACTGATTCAGTGTTAGTGCATAATAGTAAAGAACCCCTCTATTTCAATAAAAACCTTCTTAGCCTTTTAGGCTTCGAGAATTCAAAAGATTTTATACAAAGCGTTGCTGAGCATGGTCTATTTGGCAAGGTACATCCGGATGATATCTCTAAGGTACAGGGTTATATTGACGGGCGTATTATGGATCTGTCCGCACCGCCTCAATTCTATAACTTGAGATTGCTTGATGTTAACCAAATCGTTCGCTGGGTAAACTGCAAAATATCGATTGTCGATTGGGAAGGTGAAATCGCCACAATGGCATCGCTCACCGAAGTAACTGATATGGTGGAAAGTACCGAATCAAATCGACAATTTGAAGACATGTTTGATCAGGTTCTTTCGACCACACCCGCTGCGATAACACTTACGTCATTACATGATGGTATATACCATTACGTCAATGATATGTTCGAAGAGATGACAGGATATAGCAAAAAGTGGATTATTGGCCGCTCCTCATCTGATCTAAAGATATGGGCTAATGAAAGCGAAAGAAAATTCCTGACAAAAGAATTAACTAAAGGAAAAACGGTGAAAAACTTTAATTGCACTGCACTCAATTCAAAAGGAGTTGAAATACCAATTAAAGTCTGGGGCAGGGTCATCAACAAAAAACCAGAAACATTAATTTTGCTTGCGGTATTTGATCGCACAGCTGAAGTAAATCAAATTCGAAAACTGGAAGCACTGAATGACCAACTTGAGTGCGCTGCAACAACCGATGCCTTAACCGGTTGTCTGAATAGAGGGGCTATAGAAGAAAAACTAAATGCTGAGTTTGTGCGCAGCAAAAGATATCGCAATAAATTTTCTCTTCTCATGTTAGACATTGATTTCTTCAAGCGAGTCAATGATGAATATGGCCATGATACCGGTGATGAAGCACTGAAACTGATGGTTAAAGAAATTTCCAACTTGCTAAGGGACTGTGATTTATTGGGACGATGGGGCGGAGAAGAGTTTCTTATTATTGCCCCTTCTATCATGTTAACCCAAGCTGTAAATCTAGCCGAGCGGTTACGAATTGCGATCGAAAATGCGCATTTATTGTCATCTGACGGTAAAATTATTCGGCTTACGGTTTGCATCGGTGTTTCAGAAATGACTGACAACGAGTGTAACCCACAGAGCTTAGTCAAGTTAGCTGATCAACGTCTTTACCATGCAAAATCCACCGGGAGAAATAGAGTCGCTGATGGATCTGACGGCTAAGTCGCAAACTAACCGAATCAAATGTGTCAGATGGAAAAACTTTGAGGTCAAGTCGATCTGAGTCCATTGATTGAAACGGACAACAGGAAACTACTGCGAAAATTCAAAACCTAGATACGCTAGATTCTCGATATTGGAGAATCTATTTTGACAGAAATAGGTTTTATGCTAAAAGCTATAAGATAATCCAATACTGTATACAGAAAAATCTTCTTGGTAAGCAACGGACTCCATTATCACGCTCCCATCACCATTAATCGTAGTCTCTTCTGCATCCCAGGGCAGTTCATACCAGTTTGCGGTTAAACCCAATTGTAAACGATCCGAGATATCGTAGGTAAAACCGAGTCCGATAAATAAATCAACACCATCTTCATTCCGTTTTGATTCACTAATTTCGTTGATCGCGCCAGATATTTCTTGTAAGCTGGTTTCATCGATCCCCCATTTAATCACTCCGGCACGAATAAACCCACCCCAAGAAGAATCGTTAAAGTTCATTTGATACAGCGCGCTTGCTGTGAAACCTTGGGCCTCCGTTTTGGTCGTTAATTGCATTGTAGAGTCTATTTCCTGAACAAAACTCGAAATATTGGTTAGAGTTGTTTCGCCAAGATCGGTGTAACCAAATCCAATAGCAATACGCTTTGATAAAAAGTAGTCCAGATTCATAGCAAATGAATTCCCATTGTCTTCAAGAGTATCTGGATTTAAGGAAGTTTGTTGGTGGATTGCATTGCCTATATTCGCACCTATCAGAAATCTATTTGAATGGTTGGAAGCCTCTGCGTGCGCGATATCTATGGCCAGGCTAACAGCAATCCCGACTAGAAAATATTTAGCGTTCATTGATTATCCCTTGCAATTTGTAAGTGAATTTTATTGTTGTTGCGAGACTAATAGTAGTTTTAGGAATCTGAACGCTCACTGAATAACAGGAAGAGAGGCTTTTTATTGTTATTAATGTCGAGGTTTTACGCTTGTATTATTGAACAGGTATTTGAGGTGCCTGAAGAGCTGAAGTGAAAACTAACTAAAACTAAATCATTTTAATCAAGAGGCGGAGCAGATCAACTTGATTTCAAGACAAAGGAAAGAACTGACCCTGTTGGTTTTCAATCAGCAGGCGATAGAAAATGGCCAATAGGCGGCGCGGCTAGAGTGCCGACTGGGTCACCTTGTGGCTCGCACAACTGAGAACACTCAAGCGTTAAGAAAAAACTTATTTCGAACCAAGTTGACCCGTCTCTGTTAATTTGTTTTCGTTTATTCGTTTTTTATATAGGGCGTCAAGTTTAGAGTCGAGCGCTTTCTTCGAAAACCATTTTCCTCTGGCCATGACACCCAGTATTTTTTGAGTTGCTTTAATGTCTTTCAGTGGATTACCATCCAGTAATAGCAAATCTGCTCTAAAGCCTTCTTTCACTTCACCAAAAACGTTTTCTTGATTGAGCGCCGCAGCGGCATTTACGGTTGCTGTCTTTATTGCTTCGGCAGGCGTTAGTCCGGCCAACACGTAGATTTCCAATTCCTGCAACGAGGATAGGCCTGGGTATGTCCATCGGCCACCACCATCGGTACCAAGTGCAATACCAACACCTGCGTCATGAAATGCTTTAATCCACTGCCGTCTTTTTTGGATCGCTGAAAACATTAATTTCTTCTCTTGATCAGTCTGCGCTTTGATATCAGGAATTTGCCAACGATTAAAAGACGCCCAGTTTTTTCTCATCTCGGGTGTTAACACTCCCATCATTTTTTCATTGGCCAACATATTATTAACAAATGCTGGTCGTGTGAACATTTCGTAAATAATCGCCGTTGGTGTGATCCAATGTTTATAGTGTTGCATGTTATTGATGTATTTCTGCATTTTTTGATCGTCGATATCTTGAAATCTCAGCATATTTCCCCAACCTGTTCTAATATTGGCGTATTTTGAGTTGGGCAAAAGCATTTCCGTATCAAATCCTGACATATGCTCGTTAGTCGTCTGGCCGGCTTCTAAAATCTCGGTGATGGTTTTAGACCAGGGAACATGTCCTACTATGGGGAGATTTACCTGGTCAGCGGCTTTTACCAATGCATCATATTCATCTGATGAAAGTTGGTAATAAACTTTAATTGCGTCATAACCGCTTTTATACAGGTTAGCTACAATTTTTTCGGCTGCTTGATTAGTGTCTGGTGTCGCTTTCCAAAACTCTCCGTCGAAGTCTCCACCAGCGCCATACAATATAGGGCTAGATGTAAACACCGTTGGTCCATCCAAAGTGCCTGCGTTAATGGCATTTCTCCACTTCAAGTGCTCAAGGGTTCCATCCAGGCTTCTAATCGTTGTGACGCCATAGTTTAGATAAAGTGTTAAATCATCTGATGACTTGTCTAAATGAACATGCATATCGGTAATGCCAGGCATCAGGAATTTTCCCTGACCGTCAACTAATTGGTCCCCTGGCAGCTTTCTAAGGAATTCACTTTTTGCAATCTCTACGATCTTTCCTTTTTCTATCCTGATAGATTGATTGGGTATGATCCGATCGCTAACAGCATCGACGATATTGACATTAATAATAATGGTGGCACTTGCGAATTTTTCATTTTGCCCGTGACAAATGCTAAAAATAAGAAATTGAATAACAACAATTGTAATTATTAGTATTTTTTTCATTAATAGTTCCCTGTTTAAAATCGATTGCGGTCGCCTGTTAGACGGCAAACATTGAGTTTGGTTGGCGTCAAGTTCGAATAATATTGAGATCTTTATCGACAGTATTTTGCTAAAGCAACGGATTTCTCGGAGCATAGTCAACAAAAGAAGAAATGAGATCATGGAATAGTTAAGCATTATTAGGCTTACAACCAGACTCATAAGTCTCACCATAACCTATAATAAATTGCCTAATTATTTTGCTTGTGTTATTAAGTTTCAATGAAACAATAAAAATGCGTAGGAAATTGGCTATGAGTGAGAATAAAACTGAACCTTGGTCAGCAGAAAAATTCAAAACATGGTATCAAGAGCGCCCGGTTATACCGGCTAGAGACTATCTCAATACACTTGTTCCCCGAATTAAAGCACTCGGCGAACGAGCAGGATTTAAGCTTGAGAAATACGGTGAAGCCTGTTATACCACTACTTCTTACACCACTGGGTCTTACACCACTGAATTGGCCGCCGAAAAAACGACCCAAGTCACCCATGACTTATTCCGATTACTTATCGGAGATTTTAGTCAACAAAGACCATGCTACATTGTTTTAGGTGGCACTCACGGTTACGAAAAAGGAGGCCCCTTGGCAGCTTTGAAATTTGCAGAAGAAGAAGCAGCACACTATACCGATCGATTTAACATTGTTATTTACCCTTGCCTTAGCCCTGGCCCCTATGAAAAAGAACTTAGATTCACAGAAGGCAGAATAGACATTAACCGAGATGCTTTTTTGGAGTGTGCTCAATCACAAGAAATGAAAGCACTGGCTGAGTCAGTAAAGGAATTACATACACGAGTGTTTAAAGGCGATTCAAACAAAAAATTTGCCGCTGCAATTGACCTACATGAAACCCCATTCACGGATATTGCGATTGATAAAGAAAATGCGGAGGCAGGAGGCGAGACTTTTGAGATTGATATTTTTCCTAAGGGTTTATTTCTGATCGCATTTGATGAAGACCGAGATTTAGCTGATAAAATTATTCAAACCGTTCGCAGCGAAGGCCATCATGTAGTTGATGATGACACTCTTTATGGTGCTCCAAATCACAATGGCATTTTATTAATGAGTGAAATGGGGGCCGTAACCGGGCGAGTTCGTCAACTGTTTAAACATTTTACTACCGCTTGTTTTACCACCGAATATTGTGATGAGGGGCTTACCGATGAAACACCTGATGCTGAACGCGTTGACCCGCAAATGGCTGCGATCAAGGGGATGTTTGCTTAGTTGAGAATGAAATAAAAAGAGTCGATGAACTTGATACGATTAACTAAAGTGAAAGTGGTTCATTCAAACCGATATTCTTTTTCATTCTGCCAACCTTTTATAGGTTGTGTCGTCTAATGGTTTGGAGTGAATAGACTCATTGAAACTCATAGACTCGCTAGACCAACTGGCAGGAAATGATAGAATGAAAATAAAGCAGCGTAATCGATTAATTAAGCTTGGCATCGCAATATTGCTTACTGGTCACACAGGTCTGTCAGTCGCACTAAACCTGACAATTGGTAATGGCGTTGCACTTGATGATAGTTTGCAACAACTCAAGCAGAAGCTTTCCACTAGCTGCAAAGCAATTAAAGTGATTGATATTAAAAAGCCGACTTATCCACTGGCTGAACGTCAGGAGCAACACCTGCTATGCAGTCAATATTCCAGTGGCGAACTCAAGTTTGAGGAGGCTGCGTTTGTACTCGCCGACAATCAATTGGCACAAATGGAAGCGCGAGGTATTAGTGTTGAATCC
>CAZOBX010000180.1:8274-12325 GCA_964578045.1 uncultured Kangiella sp.
AAGTAGAAGCCGACTTAAATGGATCCGAAAAGACGCTGGGCATCCCAACCTGTTTGCCTGGGAAAATAGTTATCTTCAGCCGGAAGTTAAAACACCAGTCTCCTTTTCCACCAAAATACCGGCTTTATTAGATTTCGATTCAGATCTCTCAAAAATGCGACCGATTTTTAAACAAAAGTGTAAGCAGATCAAAGAAGATAAAATAGAAAAAATCTGGTTGAAAAATGAGCCGAAAGAACAAATTCAAATCAATTGTTTTGGTTTTTCCTTCGCCGGATTTGATAGAAAATTCGAGGCAGTTTTTGGCGATGGCAAGCTCCAGGTGATCTGGGTGCTGACCGCCAAGCCGGAAGAGCAACGCCTGAGAGAGTTATTGGTTGCCGATTGGGGAAAGCCAACATTGGTGAATGAAATGTGGGAAGTTTTTGATGGGGGAAAGATAGCTTTAAGAAAGGATAAACCGGAACTGTTAATTCTGTCTGATGAAATGATGCCCCATTATCAAGAGAGGTTTAACAGAAGTCAATAAGTAGATTCGGGTCTGACCAAGCGTATCTGTATCGCTTAATATTTCTTAATTAAATAATTGTAGTCAATGGCTTAATCGATACTGCCCCTTTTTTTCATGACTCTCTCTGCGCTGATTCTTATAAAACCTTTTCAGCATAATTGTCTTGACCACTTGGCGTAATCACACGGACCCATCTAAAATCACCCTCGTTAACGCTTCTAGGCCGATAGAACTCGTATTTAACTGAGTCATCAGTGGAAATAAATTCCGAATTTCCGACGGGAAATAACTTTACTGGCGTGTTGTGATTTTTAGATGTTACCCACAAGAAATTACCTTCAAGGCTAAAAGTTAATAGCTCGGACATATTATCGAAGTTTCCCTCGTAATCTTTGATTTTTGAAATATTGAGTGAATATGTCTTGTAGACTGTTGGTTGTAAATAATCCCATTGGTAATATTCTGCTACAGCTCTCGCTATATAATCTAATAGATTAAAGCCATTGTCGCTGTTGATCATAATAACCATAACCAGTATTTGACTTTAGAAATTGAGATATTTTACTAGAAACTAACACTTTCTGGATGTGTGGCTATTGTGATAATAAAACTAATAATAGACATATATGGACACCCCCTTGTTGTCAAGTCAAAATTACCCCTGACCGATAGGAGGTACGTTTAAGCTAGAACCAAGCTCCATTGTTTCCATAAACAGATACGGTATAAATTCCAATCCAAACGGACTGCGCGTTATGTGAGGCTTGACCTCGTGCGCAGAGACAGGAATAATCATAAAGTGAATTTGTAAAATATTGATGATTACTAAAGGGCAAACTGATTGCTATATTTTACATATTGTTTACTTGAAGTTATGGTTAATTAAGGGGTTTAATTGAAGTCATCCGAAACCTGCCTTGCCTCGCATCGGGATTGCGGTTAACAATTTTTTGCAAAAGGAATCAGTTATGGGTACTCGTTTAATAATCGTTTGTGGCTTATTTTTTTCGCTGATCGTTAATAGTGCGGAAATTCCATCGAATCTAGTAGACTGGCAAGATTGGGTGAGATACCAACAAGAATTTCGAAATTGCCCGCAACTAAATGGTCAAAAGCTCGAACAGAAGCAAAATTTCTTATGCGCATGGCCTGCCACGCTCGAGCTTGATGTTAAACAGAATCGCTTGAGTTTTCGGCAGGATTGGCAAGTGGTAGAAGAAAGTAAAATTCCCCTTCCAGGCGATAAAAGCCTATGGCCACAACAAGTCACCGTTAATCGAAAAAATGCGATCGTGCTGGAAAATGGCAATCAGCCATACATTCTTCTGCCCAAAGGACAGTATCAAATTCGCGGCCAGATAGAATGGACCAAACAACCTGAATCGCTACCTATTTCTAATCAAGTCGCACTGATCAAACTTAAATTGAATGGCAAGCAACAAAGCTTTATTGACCGAAGAGCCAATAGAATATGGCTTGGCCGAGAAAAAATAGAACAAGTCAAAGAAAAGGATTATCTAAAAACATGGGTTAATCGTTTGGTTCGCGATAATCATCCAATGACGATGACCGTGGCAATCAAGTTGGAAGTTGGTGGTAGTGGAAGAGAACAAAAACTGACTCAATTTAATCTCCAACAATATCAATTAGAATCAATCAACTCACAACTTAATGCTCGTATTGACAGTGAAGGGAATCTTTTGGTTCAGCTCAAACCCGGTAGTTATCAGTTGCAACTCGAGTTTAAGATCCATGGTTTCCCTGAGGAATTGACCTTCACCGAATCAGGAGATCAGTGGCCAACACAGGAAATTTGGGTATTTCAAAATAATGAGCGACTAAGATCGACCCAAATAGAAGAGGCCTCGCCAATCGACGCCAATCAAGGTTTTGTCGAGCAATGGGCCAATTTACCTCACTACGTTTTAAATCAAAAGGATGTATTTAAGATCAAGCAGCGTCATCGAGGGATCACCCACGGTTCCGATAGCTTATCGCTTAGCCGTCAAATGTGGTTGAGTTTCGATAATTCGACTTATTATTTTTTCGATTCGATTCACGGTTTAAAATCAAAAGATTGGCGAGTGAACACCATTAGTGATTATCGTCTGACTCAATTAAGTAATCATGGCAAACAACGTCTCATTACCTATGATCAACAAAAACGAACGGGCGCTGAAGTGAGAACACCGCAAATCGCGATTCAAGCCAGCGGAGAAGTTGATTTTAAAAACATGCAGCATGCTTCCGGTTGGGACATCGATTTCGCCAATTCTGAAGTCACTCTCAACATTCCGCCGGGACGAAAACTGCTCTCGATCAGTGGTGCCGACAATAGCTCTGGCGATTGGATTAGTCGCTGGAACTTAATTGATTTGTTTTTTGTTCTTATCACCTTGGCGTTGGTGTTTAAGTCGTTCGGAGTTGTTGCTAGTGTATTCGCTCTGATTACTTTGGTTTTAAGTTATCACGAACCAAATATGCCGATGTTTCTTTGGTTTAATCTAATCGTCGCTTTGAGTCTAGCGGCCAAAATAGCAAAACCCAATTTATTGAAAACGATTAATGTTTATAAATGGGTTTCGGTCGGATTGTTGCTATTGGCACTGTTACCCTTTTTGGCTGAACAGATCCGTTTTACCCTTTATCCTCAACTTGAAATAAATAAAACGCTGTCCTCAATTCAAGTCTACGATTCGTATGGTTTTGAAGATGATAGATTGCAGCAAGCTGAATCAGCGCCTCCGCCACCGGTGAAAAAAAGGGCGAAAATCTCGCAACTCGTAGAGGAAAAAATCACGATAACCGGCTCGCGTATAAGGCGTTCTGACCTAGATACAAGTTATGAGCAAGGAGCGATTATTCAAGCGGGGAAAGGTAAACCAAACTGGCACTGGCAAAGCGCTCATTATAGTTGGAATGGTCCAATAAACGGAGCGGAACCGGTCAAAATCACTGTGCTACCAGAAGCGGCTGTTAAGTTATTGCGCATCGCTATTATTATATTCTCAATACTTTGGTTAATGGCAACCCTCGATAAAAATTCTGGTTTGAGACACCAACTCACAAAAATATTTGTCAAAGCATCCAAAGGGGCTGCAATCACCGCTATTTTATTATTGGTGGCGACTCTTCCGTTTCAATCTAAGGTTAACGCATCGGAAATCCCGAGTGATAAAATGCTAACTGAATTACGAAATCGATTATACCCTGCACCTTTATGTTTACCGGATTGTGTGAGTAATTCATTGGCAAATTTAAGCGTCAGCGGCGACCAGCTAAAACTCGAATTAATCTTTCAGAGTGGCGCTGACCTTGCTACATTGATTCCGAGTTCTAAAGACTGGAATATTGAAAGTCTTTCCATAAATGGCAAGCCACTTAAACATGTGTGGCAAAATAAATCAGGAAGCTGGATTAGCCTGGCGAAAGGACAAACGCTTGTTGTCATCTCCGCCAAACTAAAAAACAAATCCGATCTCACGATCCGGTTTTTAGAGCGACCAATGATATTGAATCATCAACTCAAGGGTTGGGAGC
>CAZOBX010000181.1:0-12267 GCA_964578045.1 uncultured Kangiella sp.
ACTCTCTCGAACAATGGTTTCATCGTCGATCACAAGAATACTTTTTAATTTAGATAAATTTCTTAGAGTGTTCAAAGCTGTGTCCATGCGTCCATAACTTCCCATACACTGTTTGTTATTCTGCCTATAGGATACTACTGATTAATCTCTAGGCAACAGTTTGTTGGTATTTTATTGACCATTTCACAATTATTTTCTACTATTGTGAAAATCAATATGATTTAGCGAGGATCCTGAGTTGATCAAAACAGCTTAATCTAAATTTGACTCTTGTACCAATCAGCTGAAATACAATTATTTAAATGACAAAAGGAGCCGCTCATGACATCAACGGATAACGACTATAGCGAAAAAAGAAACTTTATTCGAATGTTTGTTAACGCAAAAGTTAAAATTACAGATCCCTCGACCGGGAAGATTTATGAAGGTAAAGGTATGAATTTAAGCGGCGATGGGGCCATGTTTACCACTAGCGAAAAATTTGAGGTGAATCAAAAACTTAGCGTAGACATCAGCTCCGAGAAAAGTAAATTAGCAGCACTAAGTGCTTCATTTGAAGTGGTTCGGGTTGAAGAGAACGCAGACGGACAATTTGAAATTGCAGGCACTTTGATTGATGTCAAATAGTTAGATCCAATATTTCCGGGCGCTAGTACTCCGAAACAGGGATTTTGACTGGTCAGCAAGCCGAAAAGCCACTCAAGGCTAGGCGCGCTTCTGGGTGAGCTCTGAACTAGTCAAAATCCCTGTGTCGGAGTACTAGTATCTTAATCCTTTGAGAATTGCCAAACGTCTTTGTCTTTTCTGACAATTCGATTTGGCGTTCATTCTAGCTTTATCTAAGTTCCTAGAAGTCGCAATCTTCTTCGTCTTCGTCTTCACATTCGAAATCATCATCTAAAGGCATGTCGCCGTCATAGACCTTGTATTTTCGGTTCTGCAACCACACATCCCGTACGAACGCGTATTCGTCCGAAGCAGATTCTAACTGCTCTTCCAATGAAAGTAGTGCAGCACGTTGGTCCAGTAATTCCAAAATAATAACCTGATTTCTTGTAGGTATATGGTTGATCTGGTTTATCAGATCGGTCTCTGAATCAACCGGCAAAGCAAAAGTATCACGTAAAGTGGAGGGACCTAACAAAGGTAACATTACGTAGGGACCATCGCCTACCCCCCAGGTGGCCAACGTCTGTCCAAAATCTTCATCGTGTTTTTGCAGACCCATGCTCGAAGCTGGATCCCACAAGCCCGCAATACCTAAAGTCGAATTAATAATAAATCGAGCCAGATCTGACACCGAATCAGTCGGTTTTCCTTGCAACAGATTGTTTAGAAAATTAGGCACATCACCTAAATTACTAAACACGTTACTAACCCCAGTTTCAACGACATCTGGAGTGACCGCTTTATAGCCCAGGGTAAGCGGCTTCGCCACCGCTGTATCAATGGCTTTATTAAAACTATACACCTTGCGGTTCCATCCTTCCCAGGGGTCACTTGGATTCGAACCTGTAGAGGCGCAACCAGTAAGAGTAACGATTGAGAGCAACAGCAGAAGTTTTAACTGATACAAGAGGAATTCTCCAAAAATTAGATGGCAAATTTAGTCATGACTATACCCGTTCCACCTCAAGATTCAGGTTTCAGCAAGGCTAGAAACAGCCATATTTGAGGCATGGAATTTTTCGGCTAGTCATTCTAGCAAGAAATTTCATAACAAAGAAGATGGTTATTTATAGCCTCGCTGAAACCTGCATCTTGAGGTGGAACGGGTATATACCTTAGGTTTAGTGATGTTATATGATTTTTAGTTCAATTTCTGGCAAAAAAAATCAGGCGATACCCAGTAGCGCCTGATTAGACAAATTGAAATTAAAACAAATTATCGAAGTATCGCTTATTTACCGCCACATTTACCTTCGCCACATTTACCTTCTTTTTTCTTACCTTTGTTTTCGCCGCATTTACCTTCGCCGCATTTGCCTTCTTTTTTGCCTTTGCCTTCTTTCTTATCTTTGCCTTCGCCACATTTGCCGTCTTCACCGACAATAGTTTGAACTTGATCAACCTGGGCAAATGGATTTACATCAGCAGAAGCCGTATTGATGTACAACATTGCGAATAATAAAGATCCAACTATTGTCGCTATCTTAGTTAGTTTTTTCATGAGTGTTATTCTCCGTTTCTCAAAATTAAGTTAAAAACCCAACAAATATTAGGTTACTTTAAGGACTGGACAAAAAGTCGATTGTTACAATCCTTTAAAGCAAAATTCACTAACAGCATAAACGCAAATGACGTACAGCAGAAACATTGACAGATCTTGGTTTTTATTAGTAAAAGCCGGTTTCAAATATCATTCGCTTACGGTTGGTCGATCATCCCTTTGAGGGTTATCAACTAACCATAGGGCTAAAGATGCACTAGCAGGAGCAATAATGCAACTTATTATTGTGTCAAAGTTCGCAAATCAATATAAATCAAAGTGTTAAGCTAAAATCATAAAGGCAAATTAGTCGGTCTTTTGGGCCGTTTGTGCACTTAATTGTTGCTTGGCGAAGTCGATTTGCTTTTGTATTGCGCTGGTATCATTACCGAACTCTTCTAATTGAGATAACAGTCTCTGCCAGGAACCAATGGCAAACTCATATTGCTGTTGTCTAAAATAAAGGAACCCCAAAGTGAGTAATGCACTTTGATGATCCGGCTGAATGGATAAAGCAGTTTGTAACAAATTAATAGACTTTGAAACATCTGAAGCATTGGAACGCAGTGACAAAATTTGAGCGTTTGCAACAAACCAGTCGGGTCGTGATTCAATCGCAAGCGCCTTTTCCATGGCTGCGTCTGCTAAGTCCACCATTCTTAATTGAAAGTAACTTTCAGCTAGCATAAACCACAAATAACCATTTTTCGGTTCTTGCCCAATGGAGGTACGAAGTGCTAATACCAAATCCTGAATATCACTTTTTTCAACTGAAGCTGGTCCACCGGATTGAATATGGTGCATTTTTTCAACCGCGTTTTGCCACCTAATCTGTTTATCTGCGTTTCCTAAGAAATGGTAACCCGCAGGTGCAATCAACAAAATTAACCCAGGAAAGATCAGCATTATCAGTGGTTTTTTAGCCGACGCAGTTTGAGTTACGACATTTTGCTGTTGAACACTAAACCAGAGATAGGTTAAAGCAGATGCTAAACTTAAACCTACTGCGATCCAAAAACTATTCATCTTTCACTTCCCGATTATTGGCATACCATCTCAAGAAAAACACTAAAAACAACACCAGAAAAACAACTGGTCCGGTCCAGAGAAACACATTACTCTGACTCATTTCTGGTTTGAATAAGATAAACTCACCATAACGCTGTTTCATAAAATCTAAAATCTGCTGGTCGGATTCTCCTGCATTTAGTTTTTCATAAACAATTTGTTTTAGATCTAAAGATAAGGTTGAGTTTGACCCCGCCAAATTTTGGTTTTGACATTTTGGGCAACGTAATTCCGAAGTCAACTGTTTAAATCTGGCGGTGAGTTGCGGATCCTCAAATTCGTAAACATCAATCGCCGCAAAACAGGGTGATATGGTCGAAAAAAAAACCAATACAAAAAACATAGCCGTAGCGTAATGGTATTTCATTACCTAAAATCCTTTTTTTATTTTTTCGATCAAAGGTAAAAAAACATTTTGGTAAACCTTTGGACTCACAATACCCACATGCCGATATCGAACTTTTCCATCGAGGTCGATTAAAAATGTTTCTGGAGCGCCATAAACACCAAAGTCTATACCAAGCCTGCCATTCTCATCAAACAAATTCCATTGATAATAATCACCTTGTTCTCGAATAAACTTTAATGCTTTGGTCCTTTCATCCCGATAATTTAAGCCAACCAAAACGATATCTTGGTTAGTCGAATACTCTTTCCAAAATGGGTGTTCATCGTAACAGGAAGGACACCAACTCGCCCAAACATTTAGTAAGGTTATTTTTCCTTTAAACTCTTTTTGAGTGTGCAAGATATTTTGATTAATTAAGTCTACCACTTCAAAACTAGGTGCTGGCAAATCGATTAGTTCAGAAGGTAATTCGGTTTTATCTTGCCCTATTAACCCATAAAACCAATAAAAAATAGTAATAAAACCAGCAAAAAGCAATAGGCTTAATAAATTCCTTTTTAGCTTGATATCAGCCATAGCTATTCTACTACCTCAACTAGTTTATCGATATCGCCAGGATGTCTATTTGTATTCCTAGACGCAGACAATTTGGAAGCAACTTTTATTTTTCGATAACGTTTATCTGACAAAGCAATAATTCCTCCAATCCCCATCATAAGAGCGCCAAGCCAGATCCAGCGAATAAATGGTTTGACGTACAATCTAACCGACCATACATTACCATCACTACTTAGAGACTCTCCAAGTGCTACATAAAGATCACGGAATATTCCAGCATCGATATCAGCTTCTGTCATTATTTGTTTGCCAGCGAGGTAAAATCTTTTTTCCGGGTACAAACGAACTAATAATATTTCGTTTTTATAAATACTAAAAGTCGCTCGGGTTGCCTGGTAATTATCTTGCAATACCTGTTCAACCTTATCCATCTTAAAGCGATACTCGGCGATTGATTGTGATTCTCCCGTTGCCAGGCGAACATCTTTTTCTTCACTATAATATGAAGTCAAAACCACACCAATCATCAGAACCGCAACACCAATATGAGCTAAATGCATGCCAATTGTCGCAAAAGTCAATTTCAATATTTTGTCTAATAGCCGCCCAGAAGCTTTTTGGGTAGATTGAGACAAGCCATACACACTGGTTAGTCCAACCCATAATGCCAGTGTTAAGCCTATAAACACCCACCAAAAGAAACTACCCATCCACCATATCGCTAACAGACTAGATAGAATAGAAACCAGTGCAATTTTAACCAATAAACTCTTAAGTTGATTGAAATCATGCTTTTTCCAATTTAGTAGCGGGCCGATCCCCATTAACCCAAAAATCAAAACAACCGGTATGGGAAACAAAGTATTAAACCATGGGGCGCCCACCGATATTTTTTTACCAAAAAAATCAGCAAATAACGGATACAAAGTGCCATAAAATACAATAAAGCAAGCGACGATTAATAAAACATTGTTTAGCAATAGGAACATATCCTTTGAAACTGCTGAGAAATTGGGACGTGTTTTGACCTTATTGCCACGAAAAATAAACAAAAGCAATGCGCTAAAAACAACAATGCCCATAAAAATCAAAATAAAACGTCCTCGAGCCGGATCGTTTGAAAAAGCATGAACCGATGTTAATACACCGGAACGAATTAAGAAGGTACCTAATAGGCTCAATGAAAATGTTGATAACGACAAGACTAACGTCCAAACCTTATACGAATCACGTTTATCGGTCACTGCCAAAGAATGCATCAAAGCGGTACCGCTTAACCAAGGTATGACTGACGCATTTTCCGAAGGATCCCAGAACCACCAGCCTCCCCAACCCAATTCGTAGTATGCCCACCAACTACCGAGCGCGACTCCAACGGTCAAAAATGACCAAGCAGCAATTGTCCAAGGCCTGGCCCAACGAGCCCAAGTGGCATTCCACTCGCCCTCAATCAATGCCGAAATGGCGAAAGCAAAAGATACCGCAAAACCAACGTAGCCCATATACAACATTGGCGGATGAATAATCAGCCCAAAATCTTGCAATAATGGATTTAAATCAGCCCCATCTATCGGATAAAAAGGTAAAGTTCGATCGAATGGATTTGACGTGAATAGCAAAAATGACACGAAACCAAGGCCGATCATTCCCATCACTGAAAGAACTCTGGCATAACTCATTGTTGGTAAGTTCTTGCCAATTAGCGCCAAAGCCAATAACCAACCGGTAAAAATTAAGATCCAAAGTAAAAATGATCCTTCGTGAGCTCCCCAAACCGCGGCAATTTTGAATTGTATCGGTAAAAGAGAATTAGAATGCTGTGCAACATAGGTGATAGTAAAATCGTCTATTACAAATGCATAAACCAAACAGACAAAACTACCTAATATTGAGATAAACAATAAAATAGACAGTGGTTTGGCGGAATAAACCAGCGGCATTTTTTGAGTAAAGGTTCCAAGCATTGGGAAAATGCTTAAGGCGATCGATACGTAGAAAGCGAAGACTAATAAATAATTTCCAAACTCAGCATGCATAACTATTCTTTCCCTTGGTCCTTTTTAACAGGATGACCTGCTCTTTCAAGCGCATCTAACACCTCTGGCGCTTTGTATTCTTCATCATGTTTAGCTAAAACACTGCTTGCAACGAATACACCTTTAGCATTTAGTTTGCCCATGGCGACAACGCCTTGCCCTTCTCGAAAGAGATCTGGCATAATTTTATCGTAAGTTACGACAATGTCCGCCACCAAGTCAGTCACAAGAAATTGAGTTAACAACGATGTTTTGCTTCGCTCAAGACTGCCCACTTTTACTAATCCGCCAATTCTAAAGAGCTGGTCAACCGGAGCCTTTCCAGCCAGCACTTCAGAAGGCGTCACAAAAAGATTCATTTTTTGCTCGCTCGCATAAAGGACCAGAGCAACCACTATTGCCACACCTGTAATACTCGCCAGGATCGCTGTTAAGCGCTTCTTTCTATGGGGTTTCATCGCCATTTCAATTTTCCTCAACCGAATCTTGATTTAATTCGGCTCTATGTAGATTACGAGCATCCATTCTTTTGTAAAATTTCACTAAATCTTTGCGGTAACTTATTGCTTGTTTTTTTGAATAGATAAAATACCCAATCAAAGCGAATAGTACCACCGCGTAAGACAGCCAGACATAAAAACCATGTCCGCCCATGTCAAAAAATTCTTTAAAACTCTGAAAATACATCATTGATTACCTTCTATCAAACCACTGTCAGTCACTAATTTCTTAACCCAACCTGACAATTTTTCCCGGTCTAATATCTCAGCTTTGATTCTTTGCAGCAAAATAGTAAAAAAATACACTTGAAACGCGACGATCATGGTTAATAAAGCCTTCAGCATATCGGTGTCCATCGATGGTTTTTCAAATTTACTAATCGTGGCACCTTGATGCAAGGTATTCCACCATTCTACCGAAAAATGAATGATTGGAATGTTAACCAGGCCTACAAGCGCTAATATTGCAGCAGCTCGATCGGCCGTTTTACGCTCATCAAAAGCGTTATGCAAAGCCATAAAGCCTAAATATAAAAATAATAAAATGAGTTCCGAAGTCATTCTGGCGTCCCATTCCCAATAGGTTCCCCAGGTCGGCTTGCCCCACACCGCGCCAGTAATTAAGGCTAACAGAGTAAAAATTGCCCCGATAGGCGCACAGCTAATTGAAACTATATGTGCCATTTTGATCCGCCAGATATAACCGATCGCACCACTGAGCGCCATTAATACATAAACAAACATCGAAAGAAACGCTGCAGGGACGTGGATATACATAATCCGAACCGTATTGCCTTGTTGATAATCCTGCGGTGAAAACAACAATCCTAATGCGAGCCCTGTCAAAAACAAGATCAAAGTCGCCGCCCGAAACCAGGGTAGCCATTTATTGGAAAATTGATAGCACCACTTAGGTGATGCAAATTGATAGAACCAAGTCCACATAGTTTATCCAAAAAAATTAAATAACCTGACCAGCTGAGAACGGCTCAATTGATCGAAATTTTCATTGCTGCTGCGGCCGCCATCGGCGCTAGCATTATGCTAAGAATTAACAGAGCGCCCAATATTGCTAAATGACCGCTATAGTCTAAGCCAATAGAGACTGCTTGCACAGCAGATGCGCCGAATATTAGTACCGGTATAAAAAGAGGCAAAATAAGTAAAGTCAATAATACCCCGCCATTTCTAAGCCCCAAGGTCAGACACATTCCGATCGAACCAATAAAACACAACGTTGGGGTCCCCAAAAATAGACTCAACATGGCAATCCCGTTAAGTTGAATGTCCATATTGAACAAAACACCAATTAAAGGAGCTACAATGACTAAAGGTAACCCGGTAACTAACCAATTGGCGATACTTTTAGCCATCACAATACTTGAACCTGAAACTCCGGCCAATAATAATTGCTCCAAACCACCTTCTTCAAAATCGGCCTGATAAAAACCATTCAAGGATAATAAAATGCTCAACAAAGCTGCTACCCAGATAATTCCAGGCGCCATAAATGCCAACTGCACAGGATCAGGCGTCACCGCTAATGGAAACAGGCTGGTTACTATGACAAAAAACGCCAGAGGGTAAACAAATTCCGATTGACTACGCAATACGACAGATATCTCTCTCTTAATCAATGAAGCAAGAGGACTGCTCATGTCTGACCTTCTTCAAATAAATAAGTTTCTTTCCAGTTGGTTTCTTTGAGACGATATTCGGTTAGTCCATTGATCCCCTGGATAGTTTGATGCGACGTCAAGATGAGCATACCACCATCTCTTAAGTGTTGATTGCAGGTTTGTTCTAACCATGCTTGACCTTCGACATCTAAAGCCACCATTGGCTCATCTAGTACCCATAAAGCAACCGGTTCACAAATAATTCTAGCCAGCGCCACCCGGCGTTTTTGACCTGCAGATAGATTACCCACAAGTTCATCGTGATAAGCACTGATTTTCAGTTGTTCAAGCGCCTGAATGATCATGTCCTCATCTTTTCTAAATCTTAGTTGTTGATAAAAATCCAGATTTTGCTCGATCGTCAATTTCGACTTTAATCCGAGAGCATGGCCAATATAAAGAAGCTCGGCATAATAATCTTGTTGAGCGTCAACAATATTAACTCCATTCCAACTCATAAGGCCTTCATGGCGATGACTTAATCCACATAGGCACCTTAAAAGCGATGTTTTACCGGAGCCGTTAGTACCACTGAGCTGGATCGCTTTTCCTGCTTGCATACTAAAGCTAACCGGTTCAAAAAGCGGTAATTCTGACCGAAAAACGGTTAAATTTTGTACGTTTAAATGATTGTCTGACTTTTGCTGCAAATTAAAGCTCTCAGATCTAAGAATAGTCCCAAAATAATGCCAAAGCGTAACGAGAAAACAGCGGCTATACTATAGGAAAGAAAGACTATTTACCATTGATGTAGGACAATATTGTGGAGATTACGCCAAACGATACCAGTGCCAGCAAAGCACCTTTAAGTAGTCTGGCCCCAAAGATACTGCAACTGATAAACAGTCTTGCCGAAAAACCTCTGTTAATCGAAAAACTGCTACTAAATCAGGCCCAGGGCGTTTTATTAAAGTTAGTCACTCCGAGTAATCCACTAAAGCTTCAACTGCCGATTGAGACCGCCGTGCTGTTTAAAAGTATCGGTCAGAACCGCTTACTACTCACTTTGTCTACAAATAGTCAACAACAGGTCCAATTGCAACTGACTCAATCGGGATCGGACAACTCAGGAAATCAACCGCCCAGGGTAATAGTATTCCAAACATCTAAATTATTGCCGGGGCAAATATTGCAATTAGATAACCCTAAGTCATTCGCGCTCATTCAGCAAAAATCAGCGAGTGGCAATTTGGATTCGCAGGTCATCGAACAGTCGAGGCTTGTGAGTTCACGGCCTGCTTTAATTGAAAACTCACAACACAATGTAAAACTCCCTCATGGTGGACTATCAAATACTGAAACGCTAACCAGTGCGACATCTGCTAGCAAAAACAACTCCATTCAGACGCCAGTATCTCAGGCTCACAGGTCAGCTCCCGCCTTAGACCCTTCTCACTCCCAATCATCGCTAACACTTTCAGAGTCAGTCACGGCAAAACGAATAAATGAGGATAAGATTACGATTGCCGATGCAGCCAGGCAACTTTTAAAAAGTCATTTTTCGAAACAACTTCCGGTTTCAAGACACCTGGCCAATATCAACAAAATAGCCAACATTATAGCTAACTTGGATTCCACCTCACCTTTGGAGGTGAAATTACAAAAGCAAATTAAACAACTGCAGGTGATTATTCAAAAGCCCTTCAAACTCAGTGCTGGAGAAATCAAACAACTGATCGCAAATAGTGGTCACCTTCTAGAAAGAAATCTGAGTAAACAGATAGCTCAGGAAGAGATTTCAACCAAACAGCCCGTTAAACACAAAAATCGTAAAAATCCCCCGGATGGTTCTATTAAGTCCGAATTTTCGATAAAACAAATGAAACTTGAAAATTCCAGTATCGATAAACAAACATCGCTCCCCAAAGCAAACCGAAATACCACTGCATTAACCCCTCAAAGCAATGATATGAAACTGCATCTGATGAAAATAAGGTCCACTCTCGAGGCTATCATTAAACCGGCCAAACAGCCTTCCGGCGCACAATCGCGATCCCCCAGTTCAGCCCCAGTAAGCAACACTAATTTGTCCGACCCAAAACCAATGCCGGCAGAGCAACGGCTAGCCAAGGCAACTGGCGAACCGGTCATTCAAGTTAAAACTCAATTCATTAATCAACAACAAATGATTGTCAAACAAGCAACTGAATTATTGGCAGAAGTGAAAAATGTGGTTTCTAAAATCGAATCAAATCAATTGCTTAGCTTAAAGAACGACCTTCCCAACTTACACCAGTTTCTGGTGGATTTACCACTCAAGAACCACTCTGACATAGATTCATTTGAAATGTTATTTGAGCACTCAGACGTGGATAACGCAGGGCAAAGAGTGAAACAATGGAAAGTGGTCGTGCGTTTTGACCTAGAGCCTCTGGGCCCCATGTTTGCTCAGGTCGAATTGGAAAACGAGCGGATTTCCACCCATTTTTTTGCTCAATCTCAACAAACAGCCCAGCTCATCAACCAACATATACATGTCTTAAAGAAATCGCTTTTTGCCGCCGGAGTCAATATCGATAAACTTGCAGGAAGTCAGGGTAAAATCCCCGAACGCCTGTTAGTTGATAACGAACAGCTGATTGATACCCACGCATGAAAAACAAGCAGCCTCCATCGACTCACTCCGTGATAAAAAAGGCTGCCGCGCTAAAATATGATGGTGTAAATACTCCAAAACTAGTCGCCAAAGGAGATGGACGACTTGCCGAACAAATCGTGGCATTGGCTGAAAAAAATGATGTACATGTTCACTATGACCCATTGCTGCTGGATGTATTAACCCGACTGGAACTCGGCGATGAAATCCCTGAAACCCTTTATCTGGCAGTCGCTAAAATTATTGCTTTTGCCTACTATCTACAAGGGAAACACCCTGACACGGCCCATTCACAGTCAAACCAGATATCTCTTTCTCTGGAAAATAAGAACCATCCGGTGAATCAAAGCAATATTTCACATGAGCAGGCAGAATCGGAAAGCAAATAAATCTCAGTAGTTAATAATTCTTTGACTATAATTATTAGACCCGCAATCAATTTTAGCCTTGTTCCGTTGCCAAACATCGACGTACACACTAAATCAAACCAGCTAGTAGGCTTGAAAATGTTACTTTTGTTTAGCAGTGGCATCTTTGCAATTTTACTGGCCTGGCAAAGTTTCCGTGTGCATTTCATTCAAACAAGATATCAGAATGAACTAATGGCGTCGGTCACACAATCAGTTTTAGTGGAATTCAACCAGTTCTTTAACAAACGACGACTGGAGCTCGATTTATTTCAGGCCAAAAATAATGACCAGTTGAAATCAATGTTAATAAGAGCAGATAAAAATACTGAGTCAGATTATCGCAAGATCCACGATTTATTTATCAGTCAATACAAAACCTATCGACTATTCACATTGATCGATAACAAGGGGCTTAATCGGCTAGAGCATATAACCGGCAAATTTTCTACAGACTGCAAAATAGAGGTTTTGGAGACTGTTTCCAAATCAACTCAAGAAGGATTGTTTCTCCACAAAACTTCCAGCGGTTATCATTTTGATTTAATTCAATCATTGCTCATCAATACCAAGAATAGCGGTTTTTTATTTGTGGCCTTTAATCCGGATTTTTTTGTCGAGTTATTAAACCGCCATCAACTACCACATCAGCAATTATTCTTATTACGGAAAGACAAACAGGGCATGGTGGAGATATCAACCGAGAACCAACTGGCAACCAGCGCCTCCTTCACGCTAAATGACCAAGATTTGAAATCCTTTGAACATTCAATCGACATACCGAGGACTCGCTGGCGATTTGCGATAAAAATGGATCCAACAAAGAAAAACGAAATACTCTATCAATCAATCTATCAGTCAATAC
>CAZOBX010000182.1:0-322 GCA_964578045.1 uncultured Kangiella sp.
CCTATGAAACGTCCAGTAAATTTGCTATTTAAGCCACTTCAACCTTTTGAAAACGACTGCTCAAATAAGCAATAATATCACCAGAGTCATACATCCACTTATCTCCATTGTCCTCAGAAATCCGTAAACATGGCACTTTGATTTTTCCGCCCTGTTCCAATAGAGCATTACGAGCCACAGCATCATTCTTTGCATCAAAAAGTTCAATGGGCAAATTAAGCTTGTGCATTGCTCGTCGAGTTTTAATACAAAAAGGACATAACTTAAATTGGTAAATTGACAGGTCTTTTAACTCATTTTCGACTTTTTGCTGGGCTTCAGC
>CAZOBX010000182.1:332-9853 GCA_964578045.1 uncultured Kangiella sp.
CGATGATACTTCCTAAGACAAGTCGGATGATTTTAAGCATAAGGGTTAAGCCTTTTTTGAAAATAGATTTTTTGGGTCAAAAAATTAAAGGCGCGATTGTGCATTAAATAACCAGTAAAGTCCATCAAAAGAGAATTTCCTCAAGCATAATATGAATGTGTTTCTCACAGCTCACCTGACTGTGGTATATCGAGTTATTTGAAATTATGTCGAGAGGATAGAGACGTTGACATTTGCTTTCGACCCTTTGTGCTCTTCAACGGGTAATAGAGTCCCATTTGTGTTTGTAGTCCGTTATACCGGTGGTTGAAATCTCAAATCGAGTTGAATAAGAATATTAACGGGGTTGCCTTAACAAAGGCGATGGTTTTCAGCCAACATGCTGATTTAAAAGTACTAATACTAAATTTCTAATTTCAAACTGAAACTAAATAAGTCATTATTAGCGCAACATTTGATTTTTTAAGGAAATGAATAGATTATACCATTTTAGATAGTAAAATGTAAGCGCTTACAAAAATAGCTTGGAAAACTTACTGTTTTTTTTGAGGAGAATTGAAAGCGCTTACATTTTACTATCTAAAAGGGTATAATCTATTCATTAAAAGGGGTGGAGTTCCGAGGAGTATGAGAATATGAAGAATAATAAATTCAGTAAAACGCCTATAGCCGTCAGTTTATCGTTAATTTTAGGAACCATGTCAATGGGCCCTTTGACCGCTGCTGAGGTTGAGAATCAAGAAGTTGAAAAAGAAGCTGTGGAAAAATCAGATGCTGATGAAAGCACTATCGTAGTGACTGGTATTCGTGGCAGTTTGATTAGCGCCATGAATACAAAACGTGATGCTTTCGGTGTGGTTGATTCAATTACGGCAGAAGATATCGGCAAATTCCCTGATACCAACCTGGCAGAATCTTTACAGCGCATTACCGGCGTATCGATAGACCGGGAAAACGGTGAAGGAAGCAGAGTGACTGTGCGTGGTTTTGGTCCCGAATTTAACTTGGTGATGTTAAACGGTCGTCAAATGCCAACCTCTTCTATTGAAGCGACTACGGCATCTGATTCTCGTTCATTTGATTTCGCTAACTTAGCTTCTGAAGGAATAAGTGCGGTAGAAGTATACAAAACCGGTCGAGCTAGTAATGCCACTGGCGGTATCGGTGCGGTGGTTAATATCCTTACTGCTCGCCCATTAGATAGACCAGGCCTTGTTGCCAGCCTTGGTATTAAAGGTGTAATGGATCAGTCGACAGATAAAGGTTCGTCAGTTACCCCTGAAATATCCGGTATTTACAGCAATACATTTGCTGATGACACTTTTGGAATAAGTCTGGTAGGTAGTTATCAAGAACGTGACAGCGGTTTTAATCAGGCGATTGTTGCTAACGGCTGGCGTACTCAAGTAGGTTATGAGCCAGGTTGGGGGGCGCTGCCACCAGAAGGCGATCCTGGAAATGATATTATTACTAATCGACCCGGCGCCAATGATGTATACGCGGTACCACAAAATCTGATTTATAACTTCAATGAAATCCAGCGTACTCGAACCAACGGGCAATTAACTTTCCAATTTAAACCCACAGAGGCGCTTAAAGCCACCTTAGACTATACCTATTCTGAACATAAGATTGCCCAACAGCGTAACGAATTATCCACCTGGTTTGGTTTTGATCATTTAGCCAGTAGCTGGACCGATGGACCCGTTGCTGCGCCGATTATTTACTCTGAAAATAATGGCGGGGGTGGTGATATTGCCATGGCCGCGGGACGATTTGCTACGGTCAATGAAAATAATTCGATTGGTATCAACTTAGAGTATCAGGTAAATAATAATTTGAGTCTAGAATTTGATTATCACAATTCAGACGCAGAATCGAAAGCTGATAGTCCTTATGGCAGCAATGCTACTTTAGGTACGGCAGCATTTATAAGAGCAACGTCCACAGTCGATTTCAGCCAAGATTTTCCTGTGATGCAGATTACTTATCCCGACGGAATAAGTGGCATCGATGCTTCTCAAATGGTGACAACCGGCAGTAGTTTTAGAAACAGCTATATGAAATCTGAAATTGAGCAATTTCAACTAAAAGGTACTTTTGTTTTCGATAATGGAATTGTCGAAAGTATTAATTTTGGTGTAGGTTCAACCGAAGTGAATAATCGCTCTGCCTTCTCTAACGTGCAAAGAGATACGTGGGGTGGCGTTGGTACTCCTGCTGACTTTGACCCTTCTACATGGATCTTGACAGCTGTTGCCCCTCAGTTTGATAATATTGATGGCAGTGGAAATCCTAATTTGGAACCTTATTATTTTGACTGGGATTTTGACGCTGTTCAAGCCCAAGCGGCAGCCCTGTATGGTGTTGATGGCGATCCTTTATGGCCTTGTGGTACTACATCCTTTTGTGCTTCCGATGACTTTACTACCGATCGAAGGGTGTTGGAAGAATCCATAAGTGCTTATTTTCAAGCGAATATGTCATTTGATATCGGCGGTCGGCCCGCAAATCTAGTTGCAGGTTTCCGTTACGAGCAAACCGACGTAACCTCACGAGCATTAGTGCCGGTGATTGAAAGTATTACTTGGGTTAGTGCCAATGAATTTTCCAGAAATTTTGGTTCTGAATCGGAATTTACCCAACTCAGCGGTGACTATAGCCATATCTTACCAAGCATCGATTTTAATATTGAAGTTGTTGATGACGTTATTTTACGTGCATCCTACAGTGAATCACTGGCTCGTCCCAGTTATGGGAATATCCAAGGTGGTTTAAGCATTGACGAGGTGAGAATTAACGGTGGTCGTGGTTCTCGTGGTAATCCTGCGCTACTGCCCTTCGAGTCACAAAATTTTGACCTATCGGCTGAATGGTATTACGACGAAGCCAGTTACGTTTCTGTCGGTTGGTTCAAGAAAATTGTTGATAATTTTATTGGTACTGGAACCGTACAAGAAACCGTATTTAGCTTACCTCATCCAGCGCAAGGTCCAAGATTCGACGCTGCAATTGCCGCAGGTATGGCAACCAACGATGACATCAGACAGTGGATTTTCGATAACTATCCAAACGATCCAAATGTCTTTCTTGATGGCAATGGTGTAATTCAGATCACCGGTAATCCCGGTGAAGACAATTTAACCGTATTTGATATTACTGTGCCGGTTAACGAAAAAGAAGCGACCGTTGACGGTATAGAATTTGCGTTACAACACGTATTTGGCGAAAGCGGGTTTGGCGGTTTTTTCAATTACACTATGGTTGATACCGATGCAGAATATGATAATTTCAGCCTTGAAGAACAGTTTGCCTTAGTCGGTGCCAGTGATTCAGCTAATCTGGTTGCATTTTATGACAAAGACGGTATTCAGGCGCGAATCGCTTATAACTGGCGTGATGAATTTTTAGACGCAACTCAAGATGGCAGTGGGCCAAATCCTATCTACGTTGAAGAATACGGACAATGGGATTTTAACGTGAGTTATGCCATCGATGATAAGCTGACGGTATTTGTCGAAGGTATTAATATCACTGACGAAATACAACGTTCGCATGGTCGTGGAGGAAAAAATATGTTGTTTGCCGTTACTCAAAATGCACCGAGATACAGCATTGGCGCTCGATATAATTTCTAAATCTTAACCGTTAGAAACTATAAAGCCGCTGAATTCAGCGGCTTTATACTAGATATACCTGTAAAACTAGATAATCTGGATGGCATTTTTAGGATAGAGTCCAAACAATTAAATTAGAGATTTGTGTTATCTTTAATTGGTTTTATTATAAAATAATTTATTTCAGGGAATTGAACATCAGATAAATGTAAGTATTATGAGGTTTCGGGGTGTTTTGTAAGGATTTCAAAAATCAGGTTTAGTAGTATGAATAATGTCCTTAAAAAGATTACGATTGTTGGTGGCGGTACCGCCGGCTGGTTGACTGCAGGTATTATAGCGGCAGAACATCAAGCCAATGATAAGTACGGTATTCAACTGACATTGATCGAATCACCTGATGTTAACACCGTCGGCGTGGGGGAAGGTACCTGGCCAACCATGCGCGATACCTTGCAAAAAATGGGAATATCAGAAACCGATTTGATCAGGGAATGTGACGCTTCATTTAAACAAGGTTCTAAATTTATTAAGTGGGTAACAGGCGCAGAAAACGATTGTTATCACCACCCTTTTGTAGTGCCTCAGGGCTATTTTGAAACGAATTTAGTCGGTTATTGGCAAACACAAAGAGAAAATATTTCATTTGCTGATGCGGTTTGCTTTCAACCACATTTGTGTAAACAAGGCAGGGCCCCAAAACAAAAGACCACTCCTGAATACGCCGCAGTTGCTAGCTATGCCTATCACCTGGATGCGGGTAAATTTGCTGCGCTATTGCAAAAACACTGCACCGAAAAACTCGGTGTTAGACATATAAGCGATCATGTCACAGCTACTAATTCGGCTGATAATGATGATATTGCATCAGTGACCACTCAAAATCACGGCGATATTGACGGTGATCTATTTATTGATTGCACCGGTTTTTCCTCGTTGTTGCTTGGCAAGCATTACAAAATTCCTTACATCGACAAAAATGGCTTTTTGTTTAATGACTCTGCATTGGTTGTACAGGTCCCATATGCCGATCAAAATAGCCCCATTGCATCACAAACCCTGTCAACCGCACAAAGTGCCGGTTGGATTTGGGATATAGGTTTACCTTCCCGGCGTGGTGTCGGTCATGTCTATTCCAGTGCCCATATCAGCGATGATAAAGCAGAAAAAGAACTGCGAAATTACATACAAGCTTCTCTGGGTAAAACAAAAGAATCGATATCAATACGTAAAATATCTTTTAATCCTGGTCATCGAGAAGTCTTTTGGTACAAAAATTGTGTCGCTATTGGAATGGCTGCAGGATTTCTTGAACCGTTGGAAGCCTCGGCGTTAGTTTTGGTTGAATTGTCTGCAGCGATGATTAGTGATGAGTTGCCGGCAAATCGAGAGATCATGGATATCACCGCTAAAAACTTTAATAGCCGATTCAGTTATCGCTGGGATCGTATTATTGATTTTCTTAAGTTACATTATGTCCTGACTCAACGCACGGATTCAGACTATTGGCTGGATAACTGCCGAGATGAAACAATACCGCAGCGTTTGCAAGAGCTACTGACACTTTGGCGTTATCAGTCGCCATCGCGAAATGATTTCAGCCAAATTGAAGAAATTTTTCCATCGGCAAGTTATCAATATGTACTCTATGGAATGGACTTTAAAACACAAGCGAGAGTGACCACAAAAAAATCAGAAAATGCTGTTATTGGGTTTCAGCATTTCCAGAAAAATACCAGGTTGACTAATAAATATTTGGCTGGCCTGCCATCCAACCGTGAAATGATAAATAATATTAAACAATTTGGAATGCAAAAAATAAGTCACTATTCAGCTTAGTCGATTAGATTAAGGCGATTGTTTGTAAGAATCGCTATTTTAAATAAAGGTGTTGAATTATTAATCAGGTATCACGGGTATAACACTTCCCGCAGCTAAATTATCGGAGTTAACATGGCTAATCATGTTTTATTAAATAATGTTCAACATAAAGATCTCAGAATCATTACAGATAGAGCCGCTAAATACGGTGACAATATCATGTGTGTTGACACCTTTCCCTTTGAGTTCAGAAACTTGCAAGCTCACTACCCCATTTTTTTCCGTAAAGATAAAAATACCGATCAGTTTCAGCCGGTAGCCGTATTTGGTTTTGAGCAACAGGAAAATTTATTTTTGAATGAAAACGGTTGGGATGCCGATTATGTCCCACTAATGATAGAACGTCAGCCTTTTCTAATCGGTTTTCAAAATATTCAAGAAGACGGTGTATCAACTCAAAATACCGTGATCCATATTGACATGGACAATACGAGAATCAGTCAAACAGAAGGCGAAACGGTCTTTTTGCCCCACGGCGGCAATAGCGAGTATATCGAGCATATTAACTCTGTTTTACAAGCGATCCATGATGGCCAAAAAGCCAATCAATCATTTGTAGAGATGCTAGTGGAGTTTGATCTATTAGAATCTTTTGTTTTAGATGTTGAGTTGAATAACAGCTCGAGTAATCGACTGCTTGGTTTTTATACCATCAACGAAGAAAAACTGGATCAATTGAGTGGTGATGCACTAGCAATTCTTAATAGTAAAGGGTACTTACAACCGATTTATATGGCAGTCGCATCGCTATCAAATATTCGATTATTGATCGAAAGGAAAAACAAATGTCTTTAATTATTTATGTTAACTATCGAAAAAACAATTAAACAAATCTCTGGTTGTACACCTGATGATATACCTGCGGAGTTATTAAGGTCTACTGAACCTTTAGTATTCAAGGGATTAGTTGCTGATTGGCCTGTCGTGAAAGCCGGTGATCAATCAATTAAAGAAGCTGATCACTACTTACGAGATTTTTACGAAAATGCGACTGTGGGTTCGTTTTATGGAGCACCCGAAATAAATGGCCGTTTTTTCTATAACGATGATTTAACCGGGTTTAATTTCCAGTCTCAGAGAGTCAAGCTTGATTTAGTTTTGGATAAAATACAGCAGCACCAAAATGACAGTCGACCTCCTGCGGTTTACGTTGGTTCTACAACGGTCGATACTTGTTTGCCTGGTTTTAGAGAAAAAAATAATATTCCATTTAATGGTTTAAATCCATTAATGACAATTTGGCTTGGTAATCAAAGCAGAATTCCTGCGCATTATGATCTGCCGGATAACCTTGCTTGTTGCGTCGTGGGTCGACGAAAGTTTACTGTGTTTCCGCCCGAACAATTGAGGAATCTTTACATTGGTCCGTTAGATTTTACCCCGGCTGGTCAGGCGATCAGTTTAGTCGATTTTCATCAGCCTGATTTCGACAAGTTCCCAAAATTTTCTAAAGCGTTAAAGTCAGCTCAGGTCGCTGATTTGGAACCAGGAGACGCTATTTTTATTCCGAGTATGTGGTGGCATCATGTCGAAGGACTGGATAAATTTAATGTGTTAATTAACTATTGGTGGCGACAGTCACCTGATTATATGGGGCCTCCGATTAACGTGCTAAATCATGCCTTATTAGCGATTCGAGATTTGCCAGCAGAACAAAAAAAAGCCTGGCAAGGTCTTTTCGAACACTACATATTTAATTCGGATGAAAGCTTATTTGATCACATACCGGAGAAAACCCGTGGCGTATTAGCACCAATGGATGAGCTAACCGCGAGAAAACTACGCGCGCAGTTATTGAATAAATTAAATCGTTAGCAGTAGATGTTACATGTTATTAATATTTCAAATTTCGATAGGCAATCAACGTTCAGTTATTGAGGTGAAGCTTTGAATAACCACAAAATTAAAAAAGTAATTATCGCCGGCGGCGGTACAGCTGGTTGGATGGCGGCCGCGGCTTTGTCGAAATTATTAGGTAAGAACTTAGAGATTAGCCTAATTGAGTCCGATGAGATAGCCACCGTTGGTGTCGGTGAAGCGACCATCCCATCGCTGGTATTTTTTCATCAGCTACTTGAAATTAAAGAGCAAGATTTTTTGGCTGCCACTCAGGGAACTTTTAAACTAGGCATTAATTTTGAAAACTGGCGTGATGTGAATGAAGATTATATGCATGCCTTTGGAGTGACTGGTAGAGATTGCTGGGCAGCCGGTTTTCAGCACTTTTGGTTAAAAGGCATTGAACAAGGTATCAGTTCAGAATTTGGAGATTATTGCCTGGAACTACAAGCAGCGAAAGCCAATAAATTTGCCCATTTGCCAAAATCAGGTCTTAATTATGCGTATCATATCGATGCGACTTTATATGCTAAATTTTTAAGAAAATTTAGTCACGATTATGGTGTAAAACGCATTGAAGGAAAAATTGTTGATGTTAATCTCCAACCTGAAAGTGGTTTTATTGAATCACTGCGACTAGCGTCAGGGCAAATTATCGAGGGCGATTTATTTATTGATTGTACCGGTTTTAGAGCACTGCTGATTGAGCAAGCACTACACACTGGTTATGAAGACTGGTCTCATTGGTTACCTTGCGATAGCGCGGTTGCTGTGCAGACAAAATCAACCGGTCCGGCAATACCCTATACTCGCTCTATTGCGAGAGAGTCTGGCTGGCAGTGGCGTATTCCACTACAACATCGGGTTGGTAATGGTTTGGTTTATTGCAGCCGTTATCAATCCGATGATAACGCGGTGAAAACCTTATTAGAAAATATTGAGGGAGAGCCGTTAACAAAACCTCGAGTGATCAAGTATAAAACCGGCCAACGTTTAAAACATTGGAACAAAAATTGTATCGCTCTAGGGCTTGCCAGCGGTTTTATCGAACCACTCGAGTCTACCAGTATCCACTTGATTCAGCAGGGTATTATTCGTTTAATGAGACTATTTTCCTCCCATGGTATTCAGCAATCTGATATTAATGAATTTAATAAACAAACAAAATTTGATACCGATCGTATCCGAGATTTTATTATTCTTCATTATAGTGTCACTCAAAGAAAGGACAGCCAATTTTGGCGTCATTGTCGAGCCATGGAATTACCGGAGCCGTTAGCTGAAAAAATTAAATTATTTAAACAAACCGGGCGGGTGTTTAGAGATGGCAATGAGTTATTTGAAGATTCATGGATGCAGGTTATGATTGGTCAGGGCCTTATACCGGAGCAATATCACCCGATTGTGGACATGATGAGTAAAAATGAGCTTAATAATTTCTTAGATAATATTAAATCGGTGGTTAAACGAACGGTCGCGCAGTTGCCCGTGCATCAAAATTATATTGACCAATATTGTAAAGCCGATAAAGTAGAAATAGCGGTACCGGATATTTCTGTTAATAAAAGTGCGGCCATGCGTGCTGTCTAAATGAATGGCTGAGCAACAAATTCTATGTACTCTGTATTCAAATATTCAGCGGCGGTTATGTTGTTATTATTGTCCGGATGTATTAGTCAAAATAACCAGCAAATTCAGCAAATAACAGGAAAAATAGTTACTGCTACACGCCCATCAAACCTGTCCACTCCAATTGCTAATGCACAGATTAAATTGCTTTACTCCGGTGTTGCGGTAACTTCCGATCAAGAGGGAGAATTTACCCTTGAGCTAACGGGATTTTCGAATATTAAACAAAAATATTTAGTCGTCGTGGTAAGCGCCGAAGATTATCAGTCACGAGAGTTAAATATTACCATTGGCGATTATAATAACATCGAATTGTCACTTCAAACCCACTACAAGTATTTTCCTCCAGTGCAACTAGATGACGGTATATTAACTAAGAATTTATCTAGCGTAAGCGTTAACCCGACACCAATTAATCAGTTAATGGCTAAGCTTGTGAGTCCGGATAAAAACAAAGTTTTTCGCGAGCTACACAGCCTGCTGATTTATAAAAACGGCCATTTGGTTTTAGAAGAATATTTTTACGGCCACGATAAAAACACTCCGCATCAATTA
>CAZOBX010000182.1:9863-12261 GCA_964578045.1 uncultured Kangiella sp.
ATTTTCACGGTAACAGTGATTTTATCAATTTTGAGAATAATATCAGTCGTGATTCCAGAGCCGCTCCAATTCAATGGGATAGAACCAGGAAACATTATGTTGCCTCCATTAACAAAGCATTAACCGCTACGCTTGCTGGTATCGCTCTCGAACAATATTCACTATCGGTCGAGGATAAAATATCAACGTTATTACCGCAAAAAGAGCACCACTTTAGTGATAAAAATAAGCAAAAACTTACCATCCGTCATTTGTTAACCATGCAACTTGGTTTTGATTGGGATGAGTGGGGCAGTAATGATCTTGCATTGATGTGGCAGTCTGATGATTTTGGCGATTTTGTTCTTAGCCGCGACAATCATGGGCCAGGAACTGACTGGGTGTATAACAGTGCCAGCCCTAATTTGATGTTAAGTATTCTGGAAAACCTGGTCGAACCGCCGCTTCGAGACTGGGCCGATAAGAATTTTTATTCCAAATTAGGCATTACAGACTACCAATGGGAATCTCAACCTGACGGTACTCCGGAAGGTTCAGCAAGAATGCAATTGCGACCCAGGGATATGTTAAAGGTCGGGATTACTTATTTGAACCAAGGAAAATGGCATAATCAACAAGTTATTCCCAAGCAGTGGGTTGAAGAAATTTTCACATTACAAGCCACCGGTGAAGCCGGAGAATATAGTTATTACTTTTGGCTACGAGAATTGGATGGGATCCGTTATATTTCTGCTGATGGTGACGGTGGTCAGTACATTAATATTTTTCCTGAGCAAGATATGGTGATTGTTATGACCCAGGGCAACTATTTAGAATGGCCGCTGTATTCCAAACAAGCGGATGATATTATGCAAAATTATATTTTTCCGGCGCTAAGTCTATAGGGAAATAGCAAAGTGCGGTCAAATAAATGTGCCTTGATTTGGTCAAATTTAGCAACTGTAGTGGCATAGTTAAATTGGCCACCTGACCACCTAATCCTCCTCGCCTTGATGAAACACGGATATTGAATTCAAGTAATAGCGCTTGAAGCTGATTGTTCGTAGCTACTTTTTGTTTTACACAAAGCTCCCTTAAGCGCATTACTGATTGCAGCTGCTGCTGTTCAATGTTTTTTCCAGAGATGAATACAACCTCAGGTAATAAAGCTGCTTGAGCAATCGCAAGAGCATCATTCTTATCACTCTTTTGATGTTGTCGAATTGAAGAAACGAGCACTGCTGAAATGATATGAGCCGTATGACCATACTTTAATGCTATTTGCTTCCAATAATTGGAAGTCCCACAGGCTTCAAAAACGATTGTTTGGGGCTTATTTTTGGCTAGCCATAATCCAAATGCTGAAAACGTCATTTCTTTATTTGAGGCCACTTTATTGCTTTCAACAACGCAAACCTGAATAACATTTTTTGCAAGGTCTACTCCAATTATTGTACTATTCATGTAAATACCTCTTCCAAAGTTGATAAACTGAATATCTTAGTATGGCTTAAATGGTAGGGGAGTCTAATTATCTGTTATGGCTCTAAAAATCGATTGAAGGATACACTAATGAAAAAGATGTTACTTGCCATCACATTACTATTACCACAACTATTACTAGCTGCTGCTAATAATTCGACCTATGCCTCAGTGGTAGAAATAAAAGTTTGGCCCACGTATATAGATATCTATCTTGATGCAAATAGCATTTGCAGTAATACTGCAAATGCTACACGTTATGTGCTAGCTAAAGAAGAAAAGGAGATGTACCCTATTTTACTCACCGCAATGACGGCGAGAATGGTAACGAATATAAATTATGATTGTCGGGCAGACGGTATTGCTGAAGTCTATGGTGTTAGAGTTAAACCAGGATCATAACAAGCACGTACACAACGAATGTCGCAAGCTTTGTTTGAAAAGCAACAAACCTTACGCCATCGCATGAGGTGAACGTTATGTTCACTCACAAATAGACTGGTAACCAAAATATATGGCATATGACGAAGGATTAGCAGAAAGAATTCGTGAATGTTTTCAAACTCGATCAGAGGTCGAGGAAAAGAAAATGTTTGGTGGGCTTTGTTTCATGCTATCACGTCATATGTGTTGCGGAATTGTCGGCGACACTTTTATGGGCAGAGTCGGCCCAAATAATTATGAATCATGCCTATCGGAAAAACACGCAAGTGAAATGGACTTCACAGGAAAATCAATGAAAGGTATGGTTTATGTTTCTCCTGCTGGTATTGCAGAGGATTCAGAGCTAGAGAGATGGGTTGGCATCTGCGCAAATTTCGTCAATACTCTACCACCAAAGGTGGGTAAATGAGCACCGCAAACATAAAAGTTTATCAACCATCGCCCACGATAAAGCCGTTGACTGGACCGCTAAAAGCGCTGCTTCGCAGCAACG
>CAZOBX010000183.1:0-11645 GCA_964578045.1 uncultured Kangiella sp.
GAGATTGCCCAGTATTCAAAGTTAGACAAATGCACTATTAGTACCTCGACACAGGACTAAAAAATATTTACATAGTTATCATGCGTCTTTGAATAGTAATAACTCATCTAAATGGGAATTCCATATGAGTATAGAAAAGTACCCTGTGGCACATATCAATCAACAAGGTAGTGATTTAATTATTGTTCCGGTATCTTCATCGGTTAACTCAAAATCCTCAAGCCAACAAAGTGAACTAAAAAAATCTTTTCAATATCATGCAAATAGTGCAGGTTTGAACGGTTCAGTCTGTCTGGTTTGGGAGCATGGAAGGCGTTTTTTCTTTTTTGCGCCCAATCACTGGCACGGTTTTCTTAAATCTATTGATATGAGTTTTGTGACTAGCAACATCAATCAAGAAATTACCTGTAAGAGTGCATAATCGATCTTACTTCTGGCTTTTGCACTGGAAATACAATGGAGTCTGTAATTAATGTCCCCTTATGGAGAGTAAATAGAAACTGACGAAGGAATAAACTAAAAAGTGAATAATAAAAATAACTCTACCTTAGTAGTGGAAAGCATTCAGTTTGAAGCAATCAAAAGGGCACACATCAAAGCACTGGAATTGTTTAACCATGTTTCATCAATCGATTCGGGCATAGGGCAAAAAATTTATTTCTTTATTATCGCTCCAAGCATATCCGAGGGTCTATCCAAAGATTGTATCCTTGAGTCTGCCGCTCAACAAGCTTTTATGAATTGGTGTGAGGATGAGAACAAGCGAATGCAAAAGCTGGTTTTAAGGCTTGCCAAAGTGGATTATTGAGTTTGTCAGGCTATTATCAAATCAAGGTTGATGCGATAGGACAAATGCCACAATTTTCTGATGAATTTATGATTCTGGGCTCTCATATGTGGACCATGATTATGACCCAAAATCCCACATCAGGCAGTCAAATATCATTTTTGACCTGGGGATTGGTGATATTGTCGCCATTGTTATTATGGCTAATTTTGTCTACCCGGAGAAGTCGAACGCCCTGAAATATACGGTGAAAAATCAAAATAAAAATGCTAGAAAGCCAGTGATAATATTGCGAGCTTTTGTTAGTCATCTAAGGGATTAATGACTCAGAGTTTATTCTGTTGATATTTTGAATACAGATCGCGTACTTTTTTTACATAATTTTGAGTTTCGTTGTAAGGAGGGATTTTATTACCATAGCGCTTGACCGCATTTTCACCAGCGTTATAGGCGGCTAACGTCAGATCGAGATTGTCATCGAAAAGAGTCATTAATAGGTTTAAATATTCAGCGCCACCGCGGATATTTTGATTGGGGTTTTGCCGATCATTAACCTTAAATCGACGAGCGGTTGCGGGCATCAACTGCATTAAACCTACGGCCCCAGAGTTGGATACACTCTGTGGGTTAAAGTGACTTTCCGCGTGAATAATTGCCATTAGCAAGTCAGCGGACAAATCATATTGTTTGGCTGTGGCCGAAATGATGGCGGAATATTTTTGTTTATTAATTCGATAATTAGGACTGACTTTCGCTGGAGTCCATCCCTTCCAGGTCTTAAAGAGTTGAATGTAACCATCATGTTTTGGTCGGTCGGTGAATTGGACGCGACCCTGGGAATCGACAAACTTAAACACTTTGGTTTGTGCCATTACCGAACAAGCCATAATCATAGTGATGGTGATTAGCAGTATTAAAGTGCTCTTAGGGACCATCGGATGTATGTCCTATCCAAGTATAAATTTTTACGTTTCGTCAAGATACTCTTTCAGCTTAGTCGAAAAGAATCGATAATTCCTTCTCTATTTGTGGTGGTTACTTATATCTGTTCCGGTTTGCCAAAATAAAACCCCTGTATTTGATTGATTTCGCAGGCGTCTAATAACTCTAAGTCGGTTGGCGTCTCAACATGTGAAGCAATAATATCGATACCCAATTGATTTGCGGTTTTTACGATCGCGTCGATCAAATTTCGACAGGGCAAACTCGTGATCAAATTTTGTGTTATCGATGTATCCAACTTGATGGCATCAATTGGCATCTGAGCCATATGGAGAATTGATTGGATGCTTTTTCCAAAATGACTGATAATAATACCAAATCTCCGCTCTCGAAGTTCAGACAGATATTTTTTCCAATCAGGAAATTTGTAAAGGTCTTCTTCACCTATTTCAAACCTTAGCTGTTGAGCCGATAAATTTGAGTGATGCAAAAGATCAAACATTTCCTGTCTAAAACCTTCATCAGAAATTGCTTCAACAGACAAACTTAAGCTAAACCAGTTTCCTTGTATTTCTAAATCGCCATCGCAATATTCGATGAGCTTCTTTACGACTAATTTATCGATATCTTTTATCACTCCAAATCGTTTTGCATCAGACATAAAAATAGCTGGAGAAATAAGTGAACCGCCTTCTTCCAAGCGCAGTAGGCAACTAGTACCGACTCGTTGGCTTGTATTACCGGTTTGAAAGATGGGAAGTTGTAGTAACATAAACCGTTCATCCTTGATGGCGGTTTTCAGACGAACAAGCCAATTACCTTGAGGCACCAGTTGAGCATCTTGCTCGCTATAGAAAGACCATTGATTACGACCTTTTCGCTTGGCTTGTTGACAGGCTTGATCTGCTTGATTTAACAGTTCACCGATTGAACCGGATTTAGAATCTAATATTGTCAGGCCTATCGAGCCAGTTACCGCATGAATTTTATCTTCCCAAAATAATGAGGCGTTCTCCAAGATTGCCCGATATTTTTCAGCCAGGTATTCGAACTTTTTCGTCGCGACATTGGTTAGCAAAATGACAAACTCGTCGCTAGAAAGGCGTCCAACATAATCAATGTCTCGTGATTGACTTTGTAATTCTTGAGCCAGTTTTATCAATAACTGATCGCCGGCCGCGTGTCCTAACTCATCGTTAATTAATTTAAACCTGTCAAGGTCGACAAATAATAACAGTGCGTTTTTTTTAATTCGTTTGATCCGGTTTAATTCGCGGCTTAATACTTCCTCAAACGCATCGCGATTTAACAAACCGGTTAATTGATCATGGTTAAGTTGCCATTTCCAATGTTGCTCTAAACGATGTTGCTCGGAAATATCTCTGAATACAACAACTGATCCCTGCACATCATTTACATCGCCTAGCAAGGTTACACTGCATTCAATAGGAAATAGAGAGCCATCGGCTCGCCGAAATAAAGTCCGCCAATCTCTTAATTCATCGCCTAGTACATATGCTTGTTGTAAGAAACAATGTTCTGAAGAAGTCAGTTGTCCGCGATTATCGGTTGGATGAATACATTCGTGTGGAAACTGCCCCATCAGTTCATCCATCGTTAGACCGAGTAGTTTCAAAGTCGCTGGATTAACAAATTGAATGCGGCCATCAGCAGAAACCCCATAAACACCTTCAGCGACAGAATACAGCAGGCCTATCAAGCGCGCCCTTTCTTTATCAACCTGCCGCTTTCTTTCTACACCTCGCAACAATGCTCTTACGCGAGTAATAAACAAGTCCGAAGATTCGTTTTTAAACATACATTCGCTGGCTCCGGAAACTAAACATTCGTCCACTACGGATTGCTTGTATTGCGAGGTTAATATTGAACATACAAGATCGTAGGTTTTTTTCATGTCCTTGCAGATTCTTGCATAACTGGGCGCCATTATCACCGGGCATAAAATAATCAATAATTGCCAGGTCGTAGTGATTATTGAGGGCCATCTCGAGACCTTGTGTCGCTTCAATCGCCACATCTACACTATAACCTTCTTTGGTTAATAGTTTTTTGTATTTCACTCGCACCGTTTTCGAATCATCTACCAGAAGTATTCTTCCTGCACAACGATCGGTATTAGGTTTAAGCAGTCGATTGGTAAATGTCCGTAATCTTAATCCCAGTTGCTCTCCAATTTGGTCTTTTAAGGTTAAAACAGGAATGTCTGGGTATCTCAGTGAAAAACGGATAAGAAAATCTTGATAAATAGTGGTCTTAAAATCGATGATCATACCGCAAGGTTCTGGATTAACTTCAATCCAACGATGTAATTTAATAGTGGATGTAAATAGTAGAACAGCGTTAGCTTGAGCATCCAGCATCTTAAGCAATTGCTGGTAGCGCTCTTTTTCCTCAAGTAACACAATTATCACAATAAATATATCCGATCAATTTCCAATTGTTTTTTATTCTTTTTCTAAAAAGGTTAATCAGGAGCTATATTCAGAATACTAGAGATTAAATCCTAAAACAGCATTTAACTAAACTGCATATGGAAGGTTGTACCCAGTTTTATGTCAGAGGTCACTGCCATTTGGCCATTATGATGTTCAGTAACCACAAAGTGCGAAAAAGACAGACGTTTGTCCGCATCATCTTCTGAATCAAGCGGCTGGTTACTAAAGTAAGGTTCAAAAATCGATTGCTGTTCGTCGCTAGTTAACCCCACGCCATTGTGAGAGATCTTTAACCACAATGAATCGTAGCCCTCCAAAATCCTGATGCGGATTGTAGGAATAAACTCTTCCTTGCGTACTTTGCCTATGGCGTGAAAACAGTGGCGCAACAAACTAAGAAAAACCTGCTGAATTTCTGAGATATGACAATTCACCTTAGGTAGATTTTTATCGTATTCTCGCTCTATAGTAATATCAGAAAAGTTCATTCCTTGAGGTAAGGAAAGAACATTTTTGGCCAGCTCAATGGAATGGTCCATGACTTTGGTCATCACTGCCGCTTGTTTGATATCCTGTTTTGAGCTGGCAAAATCCAGCAAATTGTCAACAATGGCACTGGCCTGTCTACCCTTTGCGATCGCGCCCACCAGGTTTGCACTGATGGCAGTGGTATCTTTTTGTTCTTGCGAGTGCGCCATTTTAATTTCGATTTGTTTGATATCATCCAGCATGCCCTGTAATGGAATGTTTATATCGTGCGCCATTGATGAAGCCAACTCGCCCATGGAAGAGATCCGGTCTCTTTGAATCAGCTGGTTTTCTGATTTGACCTGCTGAGACACATCGTCTATCAAAAGCACTACACCTGACTCTCCTGTGCCATGCAAAGGGTAGATGGTAATATCAAAATGAAAAAGGCCTCGTTGGCTTTGTCTTATTGTCGAGGGTGAATGCTGTGTCAGCGCCTCTTCAAATTGATCGCGGGTGATGGTGATTAACGGATAGGCCTCCCATAGGTCATTTCCTAACGCATCTTGCTGCGCTACTCCGGTATATTGCTCGGCTTTGTTGTTCCATTGGGTAATTTCTCCCTTAGGATTAAGCCCTACCAGCATTGAAGGCATCGATTTAAGAATGCTGTTAATGTAATGTTCAGAGCTATGCAATCTGTCGGTAGTGGCCAGGTGTCGCTCGACTTCTTCTTTTAATAATTGATTGGATTCATCCAGAGTTGCAGTACGCTCTTTCACTCTAATTTCAAGGTCATCCTTGATTGCTTCGAGTTCGGTATTGGCTTTTTGTTTGGCCAATCGGCTAAAAAACAGTACTGTTACAGAAATCGATAACAAGATGATCAGGATACCGCTGGACCAGTTTGCCAAATATTGCCAATTAGTATGGCCTTGTTCATCTTTAAATAATTGGACTAAATCGCCGGCCAGACCGGCAAAATAAATAGCGGGAAATGCAATAACTGTGAATATTAGGTATTTTTTCATGGAAAACGAATAACGGCTCAATAAGTTGCAGCCATAGTACAACAATCATTAAAAGGAATCATGAAATCCTGGATATAAATTTAGACTATGCCTGAAAATTGGGTGAGTGTTTTTGCCTGTACAACTCAACGAATCACTATCACCACTCGGCGATTTTTTCTTCGGCCTGTTTCATCTTTATTGCTGGCTTGAGGCGCTAAAGGGCCGAGTCCTTTTGCATCCATTCGAGATCGGTTAATCCCGTATTGGGTTTCCAGCATTTCAAGTACCGAATTGGCCCGTGTTTTTGATAGTTCAAGATTGTGCTCAAAGATACCCTGCATATCACTATGACCGACGATATAAATATTCATCTCTGGCCTGGAGGTCAGCAATTTGGCTACCTGTGCTAAAGCCGGTTTCGATTTCGCCTTAACCGTGGCTTTATTGGTATCAAAATAAATACCGTGAACAACTACATAGCCGTCTGTATCCAGTCCGCTACCTAAAGCGTTGACATCAAGAGTTACCATGCCTTTGTCCATTTGGGTTATTTCAATAATATGGATATCGGTAAACTGCTCGCCAACCGCAATAACAATAAAGGCTGTGTTGTCATTGTTTTGGATTTTTGCTACTAAATACCGTCCTACCAGGTTAGTGATTGAACGGATATCACTCAATTTTTGAAAAGTAGGTCCTGCGTAACGTTTGGCACATTCATACTTTTTTTGATTACATTGATAAATTATTTTGGCACCGCCTTGTTCTAGCGCCATTTGATAATTTTGGAAAACTTCAAAGATTGATCTTTTTTTTGGGTGAGAGTAAATGAGTTTGGTGACCTTGCCCATTAATTCCATCGGTATGGGCTTTTCACCGGTTTGGTCCATGCCCAAAAAAGCGTTGTATTCATCAAATTTTTGGACATTCTTATGGCGGATTGTTGAGCCTTCATATGGCTTGAGTAGCATATGGTCAGTTAAGTTTTCTGCTGCGGTGGTTGCTGAGCTATATAACGTCAAAATAAGGATTAACACGGAAAGTAATGTGATAAGAGCTTTATTCAATTAGATTCTCCTTTTTCGCTGTAGTTGACATCATTCTCATCTAGGCGTTTGCTTACAAGGATATCAGCTATATCCTTTATGAAAGCATAACGAATTGGCAATTTGCAGTTTTATGAGATAAATATTGAGTAAGTGGCTGGAACTTAAGATCCGTTTTTCGAGCCCAGGTCTTCATTGTTTAACCTAAGTGGTTCCAGTGCTGATTCAGGTTTCCTTTTTGTTTAGTATTGGTTACCAATCATAGGCCTCATTTGTCTTTTAATCAATTGAGAATACGAGTTTAGCGATAGCGCTGATTTATACATGGTTCTTATGCGAAATAAAAAGCGTCGCTTTCTATATCGGTCAATTTGCTGGTTAACGGGGCACCATCGACAATCGGTAATTCAACCAGAACAACTAAAGTGGGTGATGATTTTAGCCCGGATCTTGATACTGTTAAATGGCAGAAGAGTCTTCAAAAGATAGTTTTTACTTCGTATCAATTCGGGCGCTCAATCCAAGGGCGTCCATTTCTCTATTTTTTTAATAGTCAGTCCGACTGTTGTATTCTCTCAAGGCGAGACTTTCTTTTCGTTGCTTACTCAAAATAACTCAACTACGATAGGCTTCGACTCCACACCAACAATAAGTATAATAGGCAAATACCAACAAGCTCTAAACAATGCGAAAAACAAAACGATGCAAAAAATGAAATTAGTGTGTGGCGATTGCGGCACTATTAACCAATTTTCGGTAGAAAAGCTGGACGCTACTCCTGGTTGTGGGAAATGCCACCAAAAACTATTTTCAGGTAAACCAATCGCCGTAAATTCTGAACGTCTGATAAAACATATCGAAAATTCTGGCTTGCCTGTCCTGATTGACTTTTGGGCACCCTGGTGTGGTCCTTGCCAATCCTTTGCGCCGGTTTATGATGAATTTGCCAAACGGGTTGGCAATCAGTTGTGTTTACTTAAAGTGGATACTGAAGCTAATCAACAAGCGGGCATTGATTTTAATATCCGCTCAATACCGACATTGAGTTTATTCTTAAACGGCGAGGAAAAGGGTAGAATGTCTGGTGGCATAGGGTTACCTCAGTTGCAGCAGTGGGTAGTGCAACAGTTAACCAGCGATAAATAATCAGCAGCAAAGTGAGTGCTTTGAGTAGGTTATGCTTTTAGAACTAAAACAAGCGGTAAAAACAGCTCCTGCGGAGGATGTACAAAATTACGCTGAATAAACCATACCATCGTTAAATTGTAGCAAAGGACATCAAGATGAGCAGTAAACAAAAATGGGGCACAAAAGAAAAAACGGCCTGGTTAGCAGAGCAAAAGATTCAGCGCAGCTATCTGGATGAGGTCGTGACGCGACTTGAATCTCTTAAGGGAAAATTTAAAATTGAGCAATATGGCTCACTTTCGTACGCACCGGAAAAATATCCTCTGTATATTTTAAAAACTCAAGCATGGGATAAAACAAAAAGCACGATTTTGATAACCGGCGGTATTCACGGCTATGAAACTAGTGGTGTACATGGTGCGTTGAGATTTGTAGAGAAACAGGCGCTCAACTATAGCGATCATTTTAATTTTGTTATTGCGCCATGCGTCAGTCCTTGGGGCTATGAAACCATTAATCGCTGGAATCCGAATACGGTTGATCCTAATCGCTCATTTTACTCTAACGGCTCCTCTGAAGAATCTGACGCTTTGATCGATGCTATCAGTTATCTTAAAACTGACTGTATGGATGGTGGCGAAATCACCGCACATTTCGATTTGCATGAAACCACCGATACAGATAACACCACGTTCTTGCCCGCACTGGCTGCTCGTGATGCCAAGCCATTAATCGTCTGGGAAATACCAGACGGATTTTATCTGGTAGGTGATAGCGAAAATCCTGAACCTGATTTTCAACGATCGATGATCGAGTCGGTTAAAAAAGTCACCCATATAGCTCCTTCAGATGAGCAAGGTAAAATTATTGGTGAGCCGCTTGTACAGCCGGGGGTGATTAATTATCCGACAAAAAAATTGGGGTTGTGCGCCGGTTTTAGCAATGCCCAATATATTACCACCACCGAAGTCTACCCCGACAGTCCTAAGGTTAGTGATGACGACTGTATCAACGCACAAGTAGCAGCGATTACCGGTGGACTCAAATATTTAATCGAAAATACTTAAATCGATTAGATGCGATTAATGATTTTCTCTTTTTCGGGAAACTAAGAGCTCTATGAAAGACGCCAAAATGCCAAAACAAACATCATTCTTAAAGGGAATTAAGCGATACCTCAAATCCAATCAATGGGTTGTTTTTCTATTGCTGCCTATCCTGGTATTAGGATTAATTTGGCTACTCCACGATTCCTATAACGATGTTTATTATTCGAACTACGCCGGTAGTGATACTTGTGGGAGCTGCCATACAATCAATCATGCGGAGTGGAAAGATTCCCCACATAGAAATATTACTAATAAACCAACTTCAAACACAGTTGTCGGTAATTTTCAATCCGGGGAATGGTATTTGCCCGAAGCCGATCGGCGAAGCGAGTTAGATAAATTGCCAGCGATGAAATCTTACCAGGAAAATGGTGAATATTTTATGGCGCTGCGTTATCCCGATTCAGACAAATATTATCCATTCAAGATTGACCGAGTAGTTGGATACCAATATCGCCAAACTTATTTAACTCAGGAATCTAAAGGAGTGTTAAGACGACTACCGTTGCAGTGGTCCAACTCGAGAGGAGACTTTTTTGCCTACTGGAACGAGCAGGAAAAAAGTCAACATACCGTTAAAGATTTATGGGCGCAGATGAAACCACTTAATTCGGCATGGAACCTTTATTGCGCACGATGTCATACCACCCATTTGCAAATAAATAATAAAGATATTAATCATACTATGGCAGACGCAGAATGGTCTGAAGACGGTGTAAGTTGCGAAACATGTCATGGGCCGGGACAAAAACACGTTGATTATATGAAAGACAAACCAAGTAATCGATTAATGAGCTTTGTTAATAATCAGCTATTTAATAAACCTGTTCCTTATATCATGACCGCATCCAAGTCGGAGAGGGGAGTGGCGCTAAGTGTTTGCGCTCGCTGCCACGGCTCAGATATCCTTCGAAAACGCATGGATATTTATCGAACTTACGAACCAGGATTTGATAAACATGGCCGATTAAATGACCTGTCTGGTTTTTTTACCGAAGCCAAGTTAAAGCCTGGAAGTAATGCGCCAACAGTTGAAGTCTGGCAAGATGGTCGTCCAAAAGGATTGGGGATGTTGTTTCGCTCATTCGCTGATTCTTCTCATTATGAAAGTACGGATATGCGTTGTTATAGTTGCCATAATCCACACCAGAATAAAATTGCAATCAACCCCGGTCTTTTACAAGCCTCTCAACAAAGTAATGAGTTTTGTTTTGACTGTCATCAGGATAAAAAAGATAAGGTTGCGGAGCATAGCCGCCATCCAGTCGGCGAAAAAGGTTCATTTTGTTACGATTGTCATATGCCCAAAAATATCGCAAACCTGGTATCCGGTGATTTACATTTTGTGCGTTCACACAATATGGGGACAATCCCAAATCCTTTACTCAGCATTCGTTATGGTTTGGATAAATCGCCTAATGCATGTAACGAGTGTCATCAAGATAAATCTGCTCAGTGGGCTGTTAAGACCTTGAAAGACTGGGGGCAAGACAGCCACCTGATCGATGCAAAACTTCACTTAAATCGCAGTGCGGATTCTGATTCTGTGCACTAAATAATGATGCTTAAGTTGGTTAGCAACGCTTAAGTCGGATAGCAATGCTTAAGAGTAGACCCTGTCTACGGACTAGGCTGCGATGAGGATATTTATGTCTAGAAACCAGCGGCCATGAATGACGGCTTAATTTATCTGGAAATAAGTGTTAGACTAACCCAAAGATCTAAATAACCTCAGGTTTGGATAAGAACAGCCATCCGCACAACTGTTTTAGCGGCTCTCAGCGTTGAGCTTGCTTTCAATAGCCAGCTATTGATACGCAACTTCTCCTCGATATCCACTAAAACAGTCACACTGGCCTAATATTATCCATGAATGGTGCTTGACTAATCGGTAACTTATTGCATTCAAAGGGGGCTGACTTTTCTTATCCAAACCTGAGGTTAAATACGGATTTGCTTGTACCGTGCAAATAAAATAATAGTTAAGACAAATCTTAGGGATTACAAATAATAATGAAGGAAAGCGCTCTCAAGGGCAGCCTTACCATTGTTGGTACGGGCATAAAGTTGGGTGATCATCTCACTCGGGAATCATTGCTTGCGATTGAAAAAGCCGACAAAGTTCTTGCGGTAGTAGCTGACTCGGCAACCTTTCATTGGTTAAAGTCACTTAATCCAAACGTTGAATCCCTTCAGCCTTTTTATGGTAAAGAAAAAGACCGCTTACAAACCTATCAGCAAATGATTGATGCGATTGCTGAAAATGTTGTTAGTGGATACAAAACTTGCGCGATATTTTACGGACATCCGGGCGTTTTTGTTTTTCCTTCCCACGCGGTTATCGAAAAGCTCCAAAACTTGGGTTATTCAGCAACTATGTTGCCAGGCATATCAGCCGATGCCTGTTTGTTTGCTGATTTGGGTGTTGATCCTGCTACTGACGGCTGTCAGAGCTTTGAAGCAACCGATTTTCTGTTATTTAACCGTGTTATCGATCCATCCGTCGCCTGCGTTTTATGGCAAGTTGGCGTTATTGCTGAATTTAAAGGCCAAGCAGTCGCTAATAACGATATGCGATTCAAAATTTTTATTGATGAGTTGGAAAAATACTATCCAAAAGATCATCCTGTCACTCTCTATGAAGCTGCTCAATTTGGTATTTGTCACCGAGCGTTTCGATCAGCCCAACCAATGCC
>CAZOBX010000183.1:11655-12256 GCA_964578045.1 uncultured Kangiella sp.
TTTCAACACTATCAACATTATATATTCCACCCGCTAAGAAAAAGAGGATAAATTATGAGATTGCTAAACTTCTTCAAGTCGATATTGGACGCTTTACGTGAGTTATTTTTTGGTATACCGAAGTCGGATACAGGTAATAAACTTAGGGATTTCTTAATTGATTTAAGTAATAATGATAGATTAAGGGAAAAATATGCTGAAGATCCAGTTGGAGTTATGGATAAATATGGATTGTCCGACGATGAGAAAAAATGGATCGAGGATGGTAATACAGAGGAGATCAATAAGCACATTGGCGAGGGATATTCTTCGGTAATTTTTATCAATGTAACAAGAAAATAAAGTAGCCAATAATTTTTGTACATGAAATGATAAAATGACTAAGATAGTTCTACATTATGTTGCAATATTTGCAGTTTTGTATTTCAATATTTCCATTTGTATACATGCTTCTGGCGTCAACACTGGTGAAGAGGGAAGTGTTGACTCGTCTCAGTTGTTAAAAAAAATTAATATGTTAAAAGGTAAGAATCCACACGAAGTTATTTTGCTGGGAAAATTATTAATTAGTGAATTAGACAAAGATACCAATCAACAAAAG
>CAZOBX010000184.1:0-12237 GCA_964578045.1 uncultured Kangiella sp.
GCGCCTACTTTTGGTGCCCTACGGGTGCTCAGCTAGAAAACTTGCACCGCGTTATAACGCTTTGAAAGGACTCGTCATTTCCGACGCGTTATGCCTTGTTCAACTTTCCTAGCTGAGCATTGAAACCTGCATCTTGAGGTGGAATGGGTATAAGTCTTTACGGCCTACTATTTATTTAGTCTAGCCACTTACTGTTAATCTACTGGTTTTTATCGCGTTAAATCGTTACAATTCGGATCTTCAATCTTGGTTCAAAATCAACCAGAGATTAAAATTCCCTTAGCTACGAGTAACACCATGGAAACATTAGATAAAATCAAATCTCAAATCGCAGAAAATAATATTATCATATACATGAAAGGCTCACCGGAAGCCCCACAGTGTGGATTTTCTGCGCAAACTGTGCAAGCACTTATGTCTTGCGGTAAAGAGTTTGCTTATGTGGACATTTTACAAAATCCTGACATAAGAGCGGAACTTCCGAATTATGCTAATTGGCCGACCTTTCCGCAGTTGTGGGTTAATGGTGAATTGATTGGTGGATGCGATATTGTTATGGAAATGCATCAAAATAACGAATTACAAACTTTAATTCAGGCTATTTGATAACTGAACTAGAATTTCGAACTGGATGTTCAGTAAATCCAGGGCAATTGTTGAGACCAAATAATATGCAATCCAGCCGCTGTTCCGCCTCGAATGGCGGCTGAGATATCAAGTATAACCTATGGTCGCTAGTTATCTTTGGCTGAACACCTTAAACATCTTCAATAAACCTAGCGTCTGTATCGCCTATCTAGTTGATTTTCGTTTATTTTATTGTCCCGTATCAGGGGGCCAGCGATGTTTATCGGCTAATACTTAAGAATCGATTATTCGAGTAATGATGAGATATGAGTCAGACCAGCATGACGGTAGTCATTTGCCTGTTGTTTTATAACTTGTATTGCTTTTTCTAAACTGAGCTCTAACCCTTCTTCTTTTAAGGCATGAGTTTCATTAGGATTTTTGTTATCTTTTTTTTTATTCTTATACATTGTAAACCTCAATACTGAGAATCAGAATTAGTTCTGGTTGTTTTTTGCTCTTTACGCGCTTTTAGAGCTTAATTTTCCTGTATCGTATAATTTACGCTAAAGCCGCTGAGTCGAAATTCTCAGAAAAACCAAAAAAGTGTTTAGCCGTATCATTTATTTTTTGATCAATTAAGCTGTCCGCACTCCAGTCTTCTGGAAAGGATCCAATCAACTCAATATGTGACTCACTCAGATTGGTGTCTATTTTAGTATTTACCACCACATCAGTTGCGACGTGAAAATTTGCGCACTGGTTATCCTCTGTGCCCAAACATAAGACGCCATTATCTTGCGTATACCATTTCATAATATTCCTCAAGATTGAAAAATTTGCTCGCTTAATTAATTATTCTAATTTCGGCGCTAGTCTTTTAGTCTACACAAAGCGACGAAAGGATAACTAGAGTACCGATAAACTACTATAGGTTTATGTGACAAAGATCACACTTTGGATAGATGGTTAGAATAAAGGCATAAAACACCTAAAAAACAATGGGATAGAGTTTGTTGCTTCAGCAACTTATTAAACTCGATTTGAGATGCTCTGGTTTGAGATAAAAGAAACTTAGTATTTCGGCCTTTGCGTTTTGTTACAGTTTGGCTGCAGATCTAACTAGAGTAGTGGTAGCTCGGCACGTATACTTATGAAAGTGACTGTTTGGAGCATCGGATAGTCGTTTAGCTAATATAAGTAAACAACATCAATAAAAAATGATAAAAGAACGGAGAACAAAATGGTAAAAAAAATATTACTATGGGGATTATCAATATTGTTAATATTACTCGCAGCAGCGGGTAGTTTCGGAGCGCATGAATGGTATGGAAAGCCCTTCATGATCAATAACTTTTTTAATCGATTTGCGTTAAAAATGGCGCTCCAAAGCCCAGAAACTTTGACCTCACTGCATTTCTTAGAGTCAATGGGTATAAATGGTCACAATGCAGAATTAGACGATGCCAGTCCACAATCGACTACCGAGTTTTTTGAATTTCTGGAATCAGAGATGGCTGTGTTAAATTCCTACGATGATTCTTCGCTTTCTGATGACGAGTTAATGTCAAAGCGTATTGCACTGTATTTATTAGAGTTTTCCCAAGATGCAAAGAAATTTCGTTACCACAATTACCCCGTAAATCAGTTATTTGGGGTGCAAAATGGTTTTCCGACCTTTATGGAATCAATGCATCAGGTGAATGGTTCGGAAGATGCAGAGTTCTATATTGCGCGCTTAAAAAAATTACCTTTAAAATTCTCGCAAGTACTAGAAGGGCTTAAAATTAGAACCGAACAAGGCATTATTCCGCCTAAATTTGTCATTGCACGAGTTGTAGATGAAATGACTAAATTTGTTGCCACTAATCCAGAAGAAAATATTCTGTACGTATCGCTCAAAGATAAGTTAGGTAAACTAGAGGGGCTGCCTTTAGAAGAAAAACAAAAGTTTCTGAATCAAGCCAAAGACTCGATAGTCCAAGATGTCTACCCGGCGTATGTCCAACTTACTCAATATTTTGAAGGATTGGGAGATAAAGCCAACACTAATGACGGCTTTTGGAAGCATCCTGAAGGCGATGAAGCTTACCGGTTAGCACTTAAGTTTTTTACTACCACCGATTACACGCCCGATTATATTCACAATGTGGGGCTAAAGGAAGTTAATAGAATTCAAACCGAAATCCTGCAAATACTTGAAGCAGAAAGTATTGATACCAGTCAGGGGTTTTCGAATGCGATTGAACTGATGGTGGCCGAGGAACGTTTTTATTATCCGGACACCGATGAAGGCCGAGAACAAATCTTAGTTGATTATCAAAAAATAATAGATGAGATAGATGCTGGGTTGGACAAGGCGTTTAGAATTAGAGCTAAAGCCGGCGTTGAGGTTAAAAGAATACCTGAGTTTAAAGAGGAAACCAGTCCAGGAGCCTATTACAACGGGCCTGCTATAGATGGTTCTCGCCCAGGTGTTTTTTACGCTAATCTGTTTGATATTAAAGCCACACCAAAATATAGTATGCGAACTTTAGCTTATCATGAAGCGGTTCCTGGGCATCACTTTCAAATAAGTGTCGCCCAGGAGCTAGAGGATATACCACTGTTTCGTAAATTCGCGCCATTTACAGCGTATGTCGAAGGTTGGGCGCTTTACTCGGAAAGAGTTGCTTGGGAGCTTGGTTTTCAGGATAACCCCTATGACAATATCGGACGACTTCAAGCGGAACTATTTCGCGGTGTTCGTTTAGTGGTTGATACTGGGATTCATGCAAAGCGCTGGACCCGAGAGCAAGCAATTGAGTATATGTCTGATAATACGGGTATGGCTGAATCTGATGTTGTTTCAGAAATAGAACGATATATTGTGATGCCTGGACAAGCCTGCGCTTATAAAGTAGGCATGATGAAAATACTGGAACTAAGAGCAAAAGCTAAACAAGCGCTTGGAGATAAATTCGATATTCGAGATTTTCATGATGTAGTACTTAAAAACGGGGCAGTTCCGTTGGATATTCTAGAAATATTTATCGATAACTATATATCTGAGAATCAGGAACAATCTTAACATCCGTAAAAAAGGCGCCAAGGCGCCTTTTTTATGTCCAGGGATGGACGGTATGTCGCAAGGAGACAAGGATGGCGGTGCGACCATGTCCGAGGAGGGAAAGTATGTCGCAAGAAGGTTGATAAGTAACTGCCTATATTGTCTGAATTGGCAGGACTCTGACGGGAAAGAAGGTCTCCAATACCTAGAGCAACCTCGGTTGTTGACCATCTGACGATGATTCATGCAATAATCATAAAGCTATTCTATACTTAGTCTATCTCATACTATGATAGCCTATCCAAAGGAAGAACTAATGTCAGTCGGTCTGGACGATTTAAGGAGAGAAAACAGAAAATTCTCGGAGGAAATGGTGGTTGTGCGGTATATAAACCAATCGCAAAATGCTCGAGAAGAAACCCATTCCTGCAGTTCTCAAGACATTTCGGCCGGCGGATTAAAATTAGTTTCTCATTGTCCATTGGAACTAGGTAGTGAAATGCCAATGGAAATTGACTTAGGAAGTCTATGGGCGGTAATTAATGTGAGAGCACAAGTGAAGTGGTGTTTAGAAATTGATGACGCGCCAACTTATTATATTGGAGTAAAACTGATCGAAATTGAGAAATCAAATCGTCAAGTGTGGAAAAAGTTTATAGAAAAACTTTAAAGTTAAGTGATTGATATTATCAAACTATATTAGGGCCTGTTGATCTTTCATAGTTCAACACTGCCGAACTATGAAAGATCAACAGGCCCTAACTATAACCGACATAGTAACAAGGAATGCGCTCTGCTAAACAGGTCAAATGACTACTGAGAAACGAAAACAAACACGACACGACAGGCAAGAGCGTATCTTCATCGAAGTACTCGCTGCCAGTAGTGAATCTGCACAGGATAACATTGTATTGGAATGTACCACGAAAGATATTTCAGTAGATGGTTTGAAAATTCATGCAAAACATCCCTTTATTAGTGATTCGATACTAGAGTTGTTGATCTCATTTGAAAGTGGTGGATATAAATTTTTACTGACCGGGCTGGTCAAATGGTCCGAACAGTTAGGCAATGAAGAATATTTAGCTGGATTTGAACTAGTCGAAGCCGAACACTCTGATTTTGTAGTCTGGCGTAATATGTTCATCGATATGGAGCAATGAACACCGTTTTATCCTAGCAAACCTCAACTCCTGATAAGAGTAGCCAGTAATCCCTTAAAGCATCAGATTAACTAAAGGCTCATCTGCCACTATCAGTCTTTTGGCGACCACAAGTCCGATAACCTCATTTTCACCGCAAAGATCTCGAATCATTGAATTTCGGTAATTATATTGACATCTACGATGCAAATCGTATAAATTGTCTTTAAGTAAATTAAGCCAAATAGGATATTGAGCCAATGCAAAGGCCGATTAGACCAACTGGTGCAGAACTTGAAGTACTGCAAGTGTTATGGGACAGGGGATCGATCACGGTTCGTGAAGTTCATAACTCCCTTAAAGCTACTCACTCGACTGGCTATACAACTGTTCTCAAGATAATGCAAATCATGTTCGAAAAGGGATTACTGGAGAGGGATGATTCGACCAGGGCGCATATATACTCCGCTTTAGTCACCAAAGAGGACACACAAGGCCAATTTGTGCAAGACATGGTGTCAAAAGTATTTGCGGGGTCAACTTCACAGTTGGTTGTTCGGGCTCTAGATGGAAAATCGAGTAAAAAAGAAATCGCTGAAATAAGAGCCATATTAAATCAATTAGAAGGAAAATAATTGGTGGAAAACTTATTCGGTAGTGTTTCAACTCAGTTGGTTTCTGGTGCTGCATTAACCTTAATCCATTTCATATGGCAGGCGGCAGTAGTCGCAATCGTGTTGAAGTTATTGCTAGCAATCGTTCCCCAAAAATATCTATTAACTCGCTATCGGCTAGCGGTTACTGCCTTGGTCATTACAGTCGCATTTCCCTGTTTTAGCCTTTATTATTTGATGCAATCTCCAGATATGCTGCAGTCAAGTATCGACTATTCTGCTAAAGCGATTTCCCTTCTAGAAGAATTACCGGAACTTCAAGCTCCTAGCGTGCAAGACACTACCCATGAAATTTCTAAGCAAACAACCTCTGGTGTTGCGCTTTCAGGCTTTGAAGGATTGAGCAGAAACGAGCTATTGCTCAATGTATTGATTTTTTGGGGGCTTGGTTGTCTTTTAATGTTAATCAAATTTATAGTTGATCTAAACAGCACCTATAAGTTAGCCAAAGAAGGGGTAGTTCCCGTTAATCAACAGATCGATGAAATCCTAATTCGATTAGCGCAAAGATATAAGTTGTCTCGTCCGATTCAAATACTTAAATCCAGTGTGGTTAATGTCCCAGTGGTGGTTGGCTGGTTGCGCCCGGTTATTCTGTTGCCGATTGCGATTTCTGTTGGCCTGGACAAAGCCCAGCTAGAGCTCATTATTGCCCATGAGTTAGCTCATATTAAGCGTATGGATTTTGCAGTAAACGTCGTGCAAAGTCTGGTGCAAATATTCTTTTTCTATCATCCGGCAGTACATTGGATTAATCAGGTGATCCGTGATGAAAGAGAATATATATGCGATTATATGGCTCTTAATGTTATTGGAAATAATAACAATTCAAAATTAAACCTTGCCAAAGCTTTGTTAAATACTGAAGAGTTACGAGAAGGTAATTTTTCGTTAATAGCAGTCGCCGCCTCTGGAGGGCAACTAAAAAATCGCATTTCGCATATTCTAGAGGGTGAATATCGTCCTGCAACTTCAATAAAGGCGCTGTTGTTAAGCGCATTTGCGTTTATGTTTAGTCTCGCTGCAATGGCTTCTACTATTGCTTTAGATAATTCGCAACAACGCTTTGAGTCCAAAAAATTGTTGCTTGCGCCGGTTGAAATCAGTCGTGACGAAGCCGCTAATTCTATAGTCGAATCAGTAAGATTGCCGGATGTTTATTCTGGATTCGAAGGCTCAGAGGGCAAAATTGAATCCAGGCGGGCAGGAGTAACATTGCAGACCAACAATACTGCCGAGGAAAACATAAAACCTAAGCAGAATACCCCTATAGCGTTTTACAACTTAGAAGAAAATAAAGCTGACTCACGGCAAGATACATCTAGTACTGAAGTGGTAGATACAGAGCAAGCCGATTCAGAAACTGTGCTAAGTACGACGGCAAGTGTATCCATAGAGCAAGCTAAGATAGCTGAACAAGCAATTCAATTAGATGACCTCAAACATTCAAAAGAGCCAATTGACGGGCAAAAAGTAGCGTTACCAGAGAATAAACTTAATGCTGAGAGCTTGATGGATTCAACGATTATCGAACAACAAGATTCTCAGATTGCCGATGTAGATAAATTATTCGAACAGGATGCCAATGAATCATTCAAAGTGGCGTCACTAGATTTGGGTAGTGTTAATAATTATACGGAGCCAAAAGCCATTTATACACCTTATCCCAACTACCCAAGAAGGGCCTGGAAAAAAATGACAAGCCAAACTGTGAGGGTAAAATTTGTGATAGACAAAGAAGGTAAAGTGAAAAATGTCGAGACTTTGGGAAGAGTTGGCAAAGATTTTTCCCGAGAAGTTAGACGCAAATTACGCAATTGGCGTTATAAACCCGCTGTGGAAAAAGGACAAAAGGTCGAGCATAAGGCTTCGTTAGAGTTCATTTTTAGAGCACCACAAGAAGAAAAAATCGTTCTAATTTCAACGGGAACACATATTCGTCGCTAAAGTCTATACCCAAGTCTGAATTTGCCATCGACTTGGGTTTTTCTAATCAAATTTGACCATTCATTTAATTAAAAATCACATGTCGCTTTCTTTCGCTAAATGAAAGTGGTAGCTTAGAAGTCGTGTATTAGACCGGAATTGAACCGATGAAGCGCAATATTTATCGTTGAGCTGGTTTACATATGGCGGGAATGAGGAGCAGGCATGTTAAAAAAGTTTATCTTAATAATAATATTATTTGCGGTGGTGGTTGCAGGGTTGCAATTATTTGGTGGTCGTGATTTTGGCCAAGTCAGTGTAGCGTGGGAAAAGTATCAATATAGTGATGATCTCGGCAGCTTATCTGAAGATATAGTGATAATTTTTGCCGGTGATAAAGTCAATCAAGGTGGCTTAGAGAGTGCTAGAACCGCTGAGCGGTTAATGTACCGTTGGACTGATGACAAAGGTGTTGTTCATATGAGTGAACGTATGCCAAAGCAGGGAGAATATGAAGTTATACGCATGGGCGATCTTAGAATGGAGACTCAAGAAGCTCTGGATAAAGAAGAAATTAACAAAGCGTTAAACGATAATTAAGGGACTACCACTGGTAACTGTTTTATTCGTATTTTATCTGATTTATTTTTCTATTTTCCTTCGGTTTTTTAAGTAACACATATACTGAGCCTGCACCGCCATGTTTTGGCAGAGCAGAATGAAACGCAATAACCTGTTCTATTTGACGCAACCAGTGATTGACATAACTTTTAAGTTTTGCCGGTTGTTGGCTTCTTTCGCCTTTACCGTGGGTTATTAGCAAACAACGAAAGTCTTCGACCTCAGAGCTACTAATCAATTGGTATATTATTTGACGAGCCTGACTGACTGACATTCGATGTAGATCGAGATGGTAGTCAAAGGAATAACGGGCTTTTTTCAGGTTCTTAAATACGTTCGGTTGGATGCCGCTAGTCTTAAAACTCAATATTTCCTGGGGTTCAACCGCTTCGACTTGACCATCGGTTAGAAAATTTTGATATTTTGAAGATAGCTTCTCAGCAGCCTCACGCCGATAGTTTAAACTTTGCAGTGTCTTGCCGATGTTTGTCTGCGACAGAACCTTGTCCTGACTGAGCTTTTTTACTCCTTGCATCTGGTCAAGGAATCCATCTATATGATCTGGTTTGTTCATAAATTAAAGACGTTTCGATGTTTTAGTGTGTTGAACTTAGAACTTAGAACTTAGAACTTAGATCTTATGCCAATTAGAGGCTGGCAATCAACCGGAAATACAGATTACTTTTCCTAAAACAGCATTTCCAACTCACTGCAATATGCTCTATACTTTAGCTACCGATAAATCGTTAATTTTGAGAGAGTTACAATGATAGACGGTAAATTCGATGTGGTCTTTCGTGGTCAAACGATTAAAAATATACCGCTAGAAGACGTCAAAACCAATCTTGTTGGGCTTTTTAAATCATCCCCAGAGGCGGTTGAAAAACTCTTTGGCGGTAGTGAAGTCGCGATCAAAAAGTCGCTTGATTATTCAACGGCAATGAAATATCAATCGGCTCTCAAAAAAGCTGGGGCGTTGGCTCTAATCAAAGAAGTTGAATCCCAACATTCGCCAGCCCTACAAGACTCAATATCAAATCATGGAAAAGCTGATTTTGGTGCTAAAACTAAGCCGTCGGTAGCAGAATCTGAGTCACAAGCGGTAGTAAAATCTGAAATAAATCAATCGTTTGAGGCTGATAATACTCAAGACGCTAGTAGCCAAGGGGATATGACGTTAGCAGCTGTCGGCAGCGCTATTATGCCGGGCAAAGTCTACAAAAAACGAGAGGTTGATACCAGTGAACTTTCGCTAGCCGCCGCGGGAGAAAGAATTTTACCTAAAAAAGCCGAGGAACATCATCCGCAACCCTCTATTGACCATCTTAAATTAGAAAGCTAAAGCTACTTTCTATAATGATCAAACCATAAGTTGGTCGCTCCAGCGACCGCGACTGGCATCACCAAAATGTTTACCACAGGGATCATGGTAAATAACATCACCAGCAAACCGAAGCCAAAAGGGCCACTTCTATTTTGTCTTATATTTTCCAAAGTCTGCTGAAACGAGTGGCGATGGTTATCCTCAGGGTAATCAATATATTGAATAGCTGACATCCAACCATTAAATAAGAACCAGATGATCGGGACAAAGGGTGAAACAGGCGTTAAAAGCAAAAGAATACAGCCTATGGCTCTTGGCAAATAATACATGAGCTTTCGCCATTCTCGACCTATCAAGCGAGGAATATCTTTAAGGAAAGCAGACCAACGAAATTCTATTTCCTGATAATTATCAGATTCAAGATGACGCTCTACCGCTTCAGACAGCAATCCATTAAACGGGGCGGCAATCCAGTTGGCCAAAAAGCCAAACAGAAAAAACACACTTACAAACACCATTACTACAATGAGAGGCCAAAGTAACCAATCCAGAGTGGTTACCAGCCATTCAAGCCCTTCCGCAGGCCAGCGCACATACCAATGTTCACTCATTACCTGCGTTTCCAACCAGACTGGCAAAGATTGATACCAATCTCCAATCAGGTTGAAGGCATATACCGTTGCTAAACCTAATAAAACGAAATTGATGATAAGGGGGATAATTACAAATTTCTTGATGCCCGGTTGCCAGACTAAATGAAATCCTTTGCTCAAATATTGAGCTCCCGCGAAAGAATGACCATTCATCGATTAAATATTATCTCTTTTTGTTAGTTTTTTAAGTGTGCTTAGCAGTGAAATAATTTAAACTAATGCGTTTGATAAAACCAGACCTAATTTGTAAGACTTTTCTACCCAAACAGAGGTTCGGATCATCCCCAGTTGGCTCATATTTTGAGTTCGAAAACGCAGTAGATAAAAAAGATACCTGAGAAACCATAGAACAAAATGCGATTAAAACAAATAAAACTTGCGGGCTTTAAGTCCTTCGTTGACCCCACTACAGTACCTTTCCCAGAAAATCTGACCGCGATTGTCGGTCCCAATGGTTGTGGTAAATCAAACTTGATTGATGCAGTACGCTGGGTGATGGGAGAATCATCCGCTAAGCACCTTCGCGGCGATTCCATGACCGATGTTATTTTTAACGGTTCCACTTCACGCAAACCGGTAGGCCAGGCCAGCATTGAACTGGTCTTTGACAACTCCGATGGAACTTTAACCGGTGAGTGGGCAAGCTACGCTGAAATTGCGCTGCGGCGAACAGTCACTCGAGACGGCCAATCTAATTATTACCTGAATGGTACAAAGTGCCGAAGAAAAGACATAACCGGTATTTTTCTCGGTACCGGATTAGGGCCTCGCAGTTATGCCATTATTGAACAGGGCATGATTTCTCGTTTAATCGAATCAAAACCGCAAGAACTAAGGGTTTTTCTGGAGGAAGCTGCGGGAATCTCAAAATACAAAGAGCGTCGCCGTGAAACCGAAACTCGAATTCGTCACACCCGCGAAAATATGGAACGTCTGTCTGATATTCGCGAAGAATTAGGCAAACAGTTGGCTCATCTTCAACGTCAATCAAATGCTGCCTCCAAATACAAAGAATATAAAAAGGAAGAAAGAAGCCTTAAAGGTGAATTGTCTGCCCTGAAATGGAAGAAATTCAATCAGCAGGTAGAGGTATTATCATCGGAAATTCAAAAGCTGGATACTGATCTGGAAGCACGTATAGCGGATCAACGTCATGCCGATGCACAAATCGAACATACTCGTGAACAACATATCGATCTGTCTGATGAGTTTAATAATGCACAGGGTAAATTCTACGGTATCGGCGCAGATATTGCCCGACTGGAACAAGGCATTGCCCACAAAAAAGAACGACAGGTGCAACTTAACCATGATTTTCAACAGGTCACGGGGTCCTTAAATCAGGTTATGGAACAAATGACTCAGGATGAGCAAGATCTCGAAAACCTTAACGGTCAATTGATGGAAATTGAGCCCGATCTGGAAATTCAGCAGCAGACTTTAGAACATTCTCAAGAAAAACTCTTCGAATTAGAATCTGAAATTTTAGATTGGGAAAAAGATTGGGAAGAGTACAACAAAGTTTCAGCTCAAAATAGCCAAAAAATGGAAGTAGAACGTACCCGAATCCAGCATTTTGACCGAGTAATAGAAAGGTTAGCGAAAAGGATCGATGCTAACGAAGAAGAAATGGCCAGTTTGCAGGCTCAACCGATTGAAGATGATGTATTGACAGCTTCAGTAGAATTAAGCAAAGCAGAAGAACAAACCAGTGTATTGTCAGAGCAGGCCGAAGAGTTATTTGGGAACATCTCGAAAAGACGTCAGCAACGGCGAGAACGTCAGTCGGAAATAGACAACTGTCGCCAGGAATTACAAAAAGTACAGAGCCGTCATATCTCACTGAATGCACTGCAAAAAGCGGCACTGGGAAGTGGTGATAAGGGTGTTGAAAATTGGCTAGAAGTCAACAATTACGATAATAACAAAAAATTAGCCCAGGTAATTAAAGTAGATTCTGGCTGGGAATCCGCGGTTGAGGTGGTTCTTGGGGATTATCTGGAAGCGGTGACCTTTGATTCTCTAGATGATATTTCAACTAAAATAAGTGAACTTGAAAGCGGTTCAATGTGTTTGCTTTCTAATCAGAATTCTATTAGCAATGGTGAAAATGCAAATCAATTTTTAGCAGGAAAAGTCAGTAATGCCGGTACTGTCTCTCATATTTTGAACTCGGTATTGGTTACTGATAGCTTGGAGCAGGCTTTTGCACAAAGGGCTCAATTATCCGCGCAAGAATCGATTGTTAGTAAAGATGGTTATTGGTTAGGGGCTAACTGGT
>CAZOBX010000185.1:0-12154 GCA_964578045.1 uncultured Kangiella sp.
ATCGAAGGTCGAATTCGTGATAATCACGGAAAATTGAAAATAATCCTTAATTTGGTTGATGCGCGTACAGCGTTGGTTGCCAAGTCTTTTGCCAGAGAATATGCTCCCAATCAATCGAATTTTAAAAATCTTGTGACATCTTTGGTTAAGGAATTGGAATCAAGTCTAATCGTGGATTAATTGGTTGTGATCCGCTTGCTGGAAAGGAATTTCGAAAATCTACAACAAAAATCGCTTAAATTTTAAACAAACCTATTCGATCTCCATATACAAGTGTATAATACGCGCCCTTAAACCCTGTCTGAATAGTTTCAGATGGGTAAGAATTCTTTTAACCTATTGATTTATCAATAAATACTTGATTTTTTTCGGAGTAAAAAATGGCGATCGAACGTACTTTTTCAGTTGTAAAACCTGACGCAGTAGCAAAAAATGTTATCGGACAAATCTACGCACGTTTTGAAAGCGCTGGGCTACAAATAGTGGCTAGCAAAATGATGCAATTAAGCCAGGAAAAAGCAGAAGGTTTTTACGCAGAACACAAAGAACGCCCTTTTTTCAATGATTTAGTTGCTTTTATGACTTCTGGTCCTGTTATGGTTCAAGTGTTAGAAGGCGAAGATGCGGTCAAAGCAAATCGCGAAATCATGGGCGCAACTAACCCCGCTGAAGCCGCTCGTGGTACATTACGTGCTGATTTCGCTGCTTCTATCGACGAAAATGCCGCCCACGGCTCAGATGCGCCAGAATCTGCTGCTCGTGAAATTGCTTATTTCTTCTCTGAAGACGAAATTTGCAAGCGAATTCGATAAAATAATTACTACGGGCTCTGCTCTTGTTAATTCTCGAAGCTCGCTGCTCGTAGCTTCTTCTATTCGTAAAGGTATTGTAATGGGTGATAAATTAAATCTACTCGACCTGACGCGCGATGAAATGGTTGAATTCTTCAAAGAAATTGATGAAAAACCATTTCGTGCTCCTCAAGTTTTTAAATGGCTACATCAGTTTGTCGCTGATGATTTCGATCAGATGACTAACATATCCAAGTCTCTCAAAGAAAAACTCAAACAGATTTGTGAAATCAGAGGTCCCGAGATCATTACCGAACAACTTTCGGATGATGGCACGATCAAATGGGCGCTCAAAACTAGAGACGGGCAGGCTATAGAGACGGTCTTTATACCCGATGGTGAGCGTGGAACGCTTTGTATCTCTTCTCAGGTGGGTTGTGTTTTAGACTGTTCTTTTTGTTCTACCGCTCAGCAAGGATTTAACCGTAATCTAACCACCGCTGAAATTGTTGGTCAGGTATGGCTGGCGGCCCGCCGTATCGGCGCTTTGCGGACTACCGGCAAACGACGAATCAGCAATGTGGTGTTTATGGGAATGGGTGAACCACTGCTTAATTTTGATCCTGTTGTTAATTCTTGTAATATCTTACTGGATGATTTTGGCTATGGGTTATCTAAACGACGAGTAACGATCAGCACCTCAGGAGTAGTACCTGGGTTGGATAAACTTATTCAAAAGGCCGATGTGGCATTGGCTTTGTCATTACATGCGCCCAATAATCAACTTCGTGATGAATTGGTTCCGGTGAACAAAAAATATCCTATCGAAGTATTGTTACCATCGGTCAAACGCTATCTGGACGATTCAAGTGCCAGCAAAAAGGTTACAATTGAGTATGTGATGTTAAGAGGTATCAATGATACCTTGGCCCACGCCCGCGAATTGTCACGAGTGTTGAAAGATATGCCTTGTAAGATAAATTTGATCCCGTTTAATCCATTTCCCAAAACACGATATGAAACTTCTTATCGCAAAGATATTGAAAAATTTGGTGAAATTTTGATCAAAAAAGGCTTTGTGGTTGTCACAAGAAGAACACGAGGTGAAGATATCGATGCGGCTTGTGGTCAATTAGTGGGTCAGGTAACCGATCGAACTCGCCGAGAAGAGCGATTACAAAGGAAGGAGGCCAGGATAGCTGTAACGACAATTGACTAAGTTGGGATAAAAATTGGTCGCTCTGTGGTATGATTAAACCGATAAATATAAAAAATAGCGAACCTTCAAGAGGGCTGGGATTTATGGGCAAAAATTTGATCAAAATAGGTTTTATCGTCGTTTACTTAGGTATACTTACGGCGTGTCAAACCACCATTGAAACTTCGACCAAATCAATCGGTGCACATGGATCGCCAATAAGATCGAGTGATTTTGATAAAGAAAAGGCGGCCCAAGTGAGGTTGAGTGCGGGGCTACAATATTTACAAGCAGGCAGTTTGCGAAACGCCAAACGTCATCTCGATAAAGCACTAGAGTTGGGCGCAGATTCCGGCAATGTTCATTTTGGTATCGCTTATTACTATGAGAAAGTTAAAGAGTTTGATAGAGCTGAAAAATCCTATAAAAAGGCGCTTAGAATAGAATCCAAAAATCCTGATTTCTTAAATGGCTATGGTTCTTTTTTATGTGGGAGAGGCCAATTCAAGAAAGCGGATAAGTATTTTAACAAGGCGATTGAAAGACCTATCTATGCAGATATTGCATCGGCTTTTATGAACGCTGGAGTTTGTGCTAAACAGGACGGCGACGGAGACAAAGCGGCACGCTATTTTCGTAAGGCGCTAAACCGTAATAACAAGTTGCCGGTGGCATTAATCGAAATGGCCGAAGCGGAATTTGATAAGCAAAGATATCGAAGAGCTTTTTCTTATATCAAGCGATATGAAGAAGTATCAAGGCCAACAGCTAACTCGCTTTGGTTGTCATTACGAGTGGCTCATTTTCAAAAGGACAAAGACGCCCTGGCCAGTTATAAAATTAAACTGGAGCAATTGTTCCCGGACTCCGATGAGACTGCAGAATATCTGGATAGCCGTGACCAATGGATGTAGATAATAAAAAAGTAACTGAACTGCCAATCGATATTGGCGGTTTGTTGGTTGAAGCGCGGGAAAATCTTGGCTTATCAGGTCAGGATGTTGCGACCCAAATGAATTTGGCTTTTGATATTATCGATAAAATTGAAGAAAACGATTTTGAGCTCGATATTCCGATCGCATTTGTTCGGGGATATATAAAGTCTTATGCCACTAAAGTTGGCTTGGATACCGGACCGATGTTGCAACAATTTGATAAAACAGTTGGTGTGGAATCACCCTCGTTAAAAAGGGTTCAGTCGATTTCTCGTTTTGATAAAAAGCGTGATGAAATTAATTCGAGCCACTATTTATTTAAGGCTGTTTCGATTCTGATCTTGTTGACTTTTTTATCCTTTGCTGGATGGGAATTATGGAATCGTTTTGGGTTTACAGTTCAAGAATCATTAGATAGTCAGGAATTGACCAACTCGGATATCAGTGCTCAGCTGAGCACCGCCGAAGACAATCAAATTGCTGCCGATGGGGTAGTAGATGATACTGCAGAAGTCTCAAATGATGATAATTATGAGTTAGCTACCGAAGCTAATCAAAATAAAAGCGGGAGTCAATCTGTATCAGACATTGATATAGAAAATTCTGCTCCAGGTTTGGAGCAATACAGTGCTACTGACCAATCTGTTCAACAAGAAATAGTTGATACCTCTGGCCTGATTATGACGAGTTTGATACTGGATTTTTCTGCTGATTGTTGGGTGAAGATTGTTGATGCTCGCGGCGAAGTGATTGCCTTAGGAGTCAAGCAAAGCGGAAAACATATGCCTGTCGAAGGGGTCGCACCTTTTAATGTCATTTTGGGTGATCCGTCAGTGGTCACTATGAGTTATGCTGGGTTAGATTATGATCTATCCAGTTATCGCGCCGGTCGGCGTGCAGAGATTGTTCTGAACTAAAAGAAGTTAAAGAGCAAAGATAAAGAGTAAAGTAAGATGAAAGGCGAATCCTGGATTGTACGACGTAAAAGTCGGCAGATTATGGTTGGTAACGTACCTATTGGTGGCGATGCACCGATTGCAGTGCAAAGTATGACTAATACGGATACTTGCGACGTTGCTGCAACGCTCAATCAAATTCAGCAATTAGCAGATGCCGGTGCAGATTTAGCACGAGTATCAGTTCCCACTATGGATGCTGCAGAAGCTTTTAAACATATTAAATTATCTTCACCAATTCCATTAGTTGCCGACATTCATTTTGACTATAAAATTGCATTGAAAGTTGCTGATTATGGGGTTGATTGCTTAAGAATTAATCCCGGCAATATCGGCAAAGAAGATCGGATTCGAGCGGTTATTGAAAAAGCACGGGATTTAAATATTCCGATTAGGATTGGCGTCAATGCTGGTTCGCTTGAAAAAGATCTTCAAGTTAAATACGGCGAACCGACCCCTGATGCGTTGGTTGAATCCGCCTTTAGACATATCGATATTTTGGATAAGTATGATTTTCAGAATTATAAAATAAGCCTTAAAGCGTCGGATGTGTTTATGACCGTTTCCGCTTATCGTAAATTGGCCAGTCAGGTCGATCAGCCACTGCATTTAGGTATCACTGAAGCAGGTGGACTCCGAGCGGGTTCGGTTAAATCATCCATTGGTTTGGGATTATTATTATCAGAGGGTATCGGTGATACTATTCGAATTTCATTGGCCGCTGATCCGGTTGAAGAAATCAAAGTTGGTTACGATATTTTAAAATCGCTGAGTTTACGCCAACGAGGCATTAATTTAATTGCCTGCCCTTCCTGTTCACGTCAGCAATTCGATGTTATAAAAACTGTCAACGCATTAGAAATGCGATTGGAAGATGTCAGAGAAGCGATCGACGTAGCGATTATTGGCTGTGTGGTTAACGGGCCAGGAGAGGCTAAAGAGGTTGATTTGGGATTAACTGGCGGTCTGAAATCTAGTTTATTATACCAGGACGGCAAAAAAAGCCATAAAATCGATAACGCCGAGTTAGTCGATTCCTTGGAAAAATTGGTAAGAGCAAAACTGGCCGACCGAGCGAAAAAAATTGATGAAAAATCAAAGGGTGAATCCTTGATAAAAGTGAAACTTTCTTCTTAATTACTTAACCTCAACTCTGGATAAGAGTAGCCAGTAATCCCCTAAAACATCAGATTAAATAAATACAGATGCTGGATGGCTGCTCTTATCCGGGGTTGAGGTTACTTAGGCCAGGATAAAATAAATTTGGCCCCGCCGAGTGAAGATTTTTCTACCTTTGCTTTCCCTGTATGAAGAGCCATCACTCTTTTCACAATGGCTAGACCTAATCCGAATCCTTTGTTTTTATGTTGATTTTCTAACTGAACAAAAGAATCAAAAATTTTATCATGGGATTTTTCTTCCACGCCAGGACCATCGTCTTCTACCGATAATTCATAAGAATGTTCGATTTCCTGAAAACTGACGAGTATATTCTTATCGGAAAATTTACAGGCGTTAACCATCAGATTCTGAATCGCGCGTTCCATCAAATAACTATCACAGCAAACACTGTTATTGCCTGACAGTTGGATAAATTCGATTTTTTTATCTGGAAAGTTTTTTGATAGTCTTACTAAAAGTGTTTCGATCAGCATATTAATATTGCCTTTTTCCATTTTAGCGACCGCTGAAATATTTTCAAGTGATGCAAAGTTTAGTAATTCGTTGATCAGTTCATTCATTTCTGAAATATCATCGTTGATACTGATTATTTGTTTTCGGACGTCGCTAATATCGTTAGCTTCTACCGCCATTTGTAGGGAAAATCTAATCCGGGCAAGTGGCGTTCTCAGTTCATGTGAAATCGAGTGAGACATCGCTTGCTGTGTTTCCACCAATAGTTTTATTTTATCTAATAGTGCGTTATATGCTTTCGCTAAATGATTTATAGAAGAGGTTGAAGATAACTCCACTTTGGATTGCCACTGCTGCTGATCAAATTGATTGACTGCTTTTTCTAATCGATTAAGATCTTTGGATAACGGCCATATCCAGTAAAAAATGACTATCGCGATTAGACCGTAAAACAAGGTGATGAAAATATTCTTAGTAAATGATGTTTGATTTTCTTTTGCAACTTTCATCTGTAGGATTCGTTGGTGTTTGAGGAGTTTAACAAATCCAAGGATTTCAGATTTACTTTGCATAAATATCGATTGACTGTCTGTCAATTCTTGCTCGATAGATAAAGCTAAAGTACCAGTCGTAGAAAGCAACGAAAATTCGCCACCAAATTGCAAGTTAAGTTGTTGCAGATGATCAATTAGTTTGCTCTCGTGCAGTTCTTCTAGTTGAACTGAAACTAGTCTCAATATGGTTCGGTTATGTTCATTGGGTATTTCCTTTGCTTCGAAATTTTGCCAGACAATATCTAGGCCGATACCAACCACCAGTACCGTTGCGACAATCAAACAATAGAGTCGAAGAAAGATATTATTCATATTTACCAGGCATCAGCAACAAACAGATAGCCTTTGCCCCATATGGTTTTTATTCGATAGGCTTCTTCTGCATTATCACCGAGTTTTTTGCGAAGTTGTGAAATTCGAACATCCATGGTTCTGTCGAGTCCATCGTATTCTCGATTGTAGAGTTTTTTGAACAGATAGTCGCGACTTAAAATATTTCCCGCATGGCTAGCAATAATTAGTAGTAATTCAAACTCATGGGTGGAGAGGGCTACTTTTTTTTGGTCGAGCCAGACATCACGTGAACTAGAATCGATTACCAAACCGCCGAAAGTGAGCTGTTCAGGGTGTTCGGCCTTGGTAAATTGACCACGACGCAACAGCGCTTTTATTCGCGCTAAGAGAACTCTTGGTTCTGCTGGTTTAATAACGTAATCGTCTGCGCCAAATTCCAAACCAAGAACTTGGTCAAAATCTTCATTTCGAGCTGTCAACATTAAAATCGGACCGGTAAAATCCGGTCTGATTTCTTTACAAATGGTTAGTCCGTCTTTACCCGGTAACATAATGTCCAGGATGATTAAATCTGGCTGATAGCGGGTGATTTCCTCAATGGCGCTATTACCATCGCATTCAACTCTCACTAAGAAGCCTGCGTTTTCAAGGTATTCTTGTACTAATAGAGCGAGTTTTTGGTCATCTTCTACTAAAAGTATTTTTGCAACGGGCATAATTGATTTCAACCTGGTCACTGTTTGTGACGAAAGTTAATAAAAACTCCATGGATTACGGCGTTTTCGTCTTAATTTAGATATTTTTTTATAAATTTTTAATGGGGTTTGATATATCACCTCGCTGGTTGTTTGATGACGTAGTTCAAAAACGACTTCATTTTCCATGCTCAGCATCATTTCTTTTCTAGCGTGTTTTTGATTACTCCAACAGTCTATGGCTACTGCGCTGAGATTGTTATATAAACAATAACTTCCGGATTTGGCAACCCTCCATTTGATATTGACAAGTATATCGCACTCTTTGGCCTTACCAAGTAAGAAACAACTTTCGGGAGACAAAAACAGGCCGTAGCCTGACATCTCATTCTCTTCAGCTGTTAGTTCGCCGAGGTACAAAATTGTCAGGACAATCAAAAAATATTTTACGACTCTTATCATTCCCATGGTTTTAAATTGTTATTTTTTGTCTGTTTTTATTGAAATGTAAATCTCTTCCCTACATAAAAAGTCACAACATAGTCATTGTCTAATATTGGACTTTTAGTTATTTGGCTGTCGAGCTTTTGATACTCAAGGCTAAATCGCCAACTATCATTGTTGCTTGTTTCGCTATTGTATGAAATTCTTACAAATGGATTAAAGCTGGCGCTGGGCTGATACGCTCCTCGGTCATCAACAATTTCATCCGGGTCGACACCATAATAATAATCTGTCAAATTTTTATCTTTCCAGGTAAATCCCAAAGTGGTTGAAAAAGAATGACTAAAGGAGTAAGCATAAGCGAAACGGATTTCCCTGCCCGAATGAGTATCGGTAATATCATTAAGCAAGCTTACTTGGAGCAGGCTTTTTTCGAAATCCTGGCTATATTCGATACCGGCTAAATAGCTGAATTTTCGTTTAGAAAGTTCATCAGGATTAATTTGGGTGAAATTATCTACCGCTGAGCCCTGTACTGAAAGAGTGTCGCTGGTACTAGAAGTCAAGTTTACAAACAAATTTCCGGGATCCCAGCGATTAAAAAATACGCTGTCGAAACTTGGCGTGGCAATCAAGTTCAGGCTGCTAGTTTCTGAGGCAAGTAGAGTGTAGCCAAGATCCAGATTATCGATGAAAAAACTCTCTCCATAGTAGCTAAACTCCGGCAGTATCACTAAAGGGATGTTATTACTTGCAAACAGAGGATTAGTTCTCAGGCCAATCCCCACGGAAATAGAAAAATTCCATTCACCGGTTTCGATACATTGTAAATTCTTTTCAGCACAAGATTGTAGTTGACGTTGCATCGGCTCATTGGCAGATGCAAGAGCCGCAAACAGTAAAATGCCGCACAGACTCAAGGCTGAGGAGATTTTCTCACTTATGTTAGTTAAGGAATTCAATATTGATTGGTTACATCAGGTAGATCAGAACTCATTATGAACCAGTGCTGAGCTTGATTTCTTCCTTTGATTCGTTATTAATTGTGAAAAAGTGTAATCTGGAGTCTAACTGATCATTGTTAGAGTAGTCCAGCAACTAACTTTCGCTTGCAATTCCAATTGATTCTTTTGTCGCTATTACACATCTTTACATTACTAAGCAATATTCAAACAGATATTTAGCAAACTTATTTTTAGTATTGTCATGTATCGGGATTTTGCCCGGGTATAGCCTAAAGAGAGGAATACAAAATGTTACGGATATACAAGTTAGCAATATCAAGTCTATTTTTAGTTTTGGCCGGATGTAATCATGGTAGCGACGAAGTCAACATTGATTATAGCGACCTTAAGCAATCTACGGTTAAAGATTCATCTTTGTCTAAGCCAAGCAGTAATGACTTTGATAGTTATATCAAAAATGGCATTCGACTTCGGTTGACGCAACAAAACTACCCTGTTGATTTGGCTATTGCGCCAACCGAGGGAGATGGTGCAAGCGGAGCGCAAAGCAGTAGTTTTTCCACTACTAATGTGCACGAAATCGGTGTGGATGAGGCTGACAGGCTCAAATACGATGGACAGTATTTGTATCAAGTCAGTTTGCCCTGGTTTGTAAACGAGAATGGCGACAAAGATAATAGCATCAGAATTTTAAAAAGTGATCCCAACGGTGCTACCGCCGAGCTTGTGAGCGAGATACCAAATGATTCAGGCGATTTACAAATTGATGATATATTTCTTCGCTCAGAAAATAAGCAGCTGGTCTCGATAAAAAATACTGGTTATATTTATTGGGCCTCGAGTCTGTTTGATGAAGATTGGCAATGGACCAGTGGAAAAACACAAATTCAGTTATATGATGTACAAACACCGGAAAATCCAAGCGAACAATGGAAAATCGAAATTGAAGGAAATTTGGAGGGCAGCCGAAGAATTGATAATATGCTTTATCTGGTGACTCGATATGTACCCAACATTGTTGAAATTAATTACTCGGCGAGCAGCGATGAAGATAAAGTAGCCAATGAATTATTGATTTTGAATACTCCTCTATCGGACTTACTCCCTCATTTTCAAACTAATGATGGTGCCATACGTTCCTTAGTTGACGCTGATGATTGCCTGGTTGCAGAAGGCACCGAAAATATTGAAGGCTTTGCAGATATTATTACCTTGTCAGCAATCGACTTGGATACTCAACAAGTCACCTCCTCGATTTGCTTGAATGCTAATGTACAGGGGATATATAGTTCAACCAGTGGTTTTTATATTGGCGGGACTAATTACCAATCCTGGTTCGGATTTTCGGGATTTACCGCTCTGCACAAATTTAAACTCGAAGGAACTTCAATCGAATACCGGGCATCTGCATTTGTGCCGGGGCAACTGGGTTGGAGCGAACCATCTTTTCGCATGAGTGAATATCAGGATGACTTGCGCATTGTTACCAGCAATTTTAATCAAGACAATGGGACACTTGAGCATTTCTTGAGAGTATTACGTGAAGATGGAAGCATGGAGCTGCAGACCATTGCCAGTTTACCCAACGATGAAAACCCAGAACCAATTGGAAAACCAGGGGAAAACATATTTTCTGTACGTTTTACTAATGAGCGTGCTTATATCGTCACTTTTGAACAAGTCGACCCTCTCTATGTGATTGATCTGGGCGAGCCCGAGTTTCCGGTAATCGCAGGCGCACTCGAGATCCCTGGATTTTCCCGTTATCTACATCCTTTGTCAGAGGATTGGTTGCTTGGAATTGGCAATGAAGTAGAACAAGGTCTGTTTCAAGGAATTAAGATCGAACTATATGATATTCGCGATATGACCAATCCAGTAGTAAAAAACAAAATCGTCCTGGGTAACCGGGGAACCACCACAGAAGCAAATTATGATTTGCGTAGCATTAGCTTATTAACATCAAACACCCAGCAAAAACGTTTGGCGATACCGGTCGATATCTGGGAGCCTAATGATGCTTCATTTGACCAATGGAAAGAAAGCGGTTTATTTCTTTTTGAGATCAATTCCAGCGATGATAACAATATGACATTAGAATATTCGGGAAAAATGATCACTGAGTCTGTCAACCCCAGCCGGTCCTATCCGTTAAATAGTGGCAGGGGGCGAAGTAAGTTACACGACAACGCTGTGTTTTATTTGCACGGTAATAAGATCTTCTCCACTTTATGGGGCGAGTGGGACCAGTTGAACGGTCCTTATTAGATCAGTTTCAATTATTTACTTTGTGTTCAACTTCCGACTGTAGCATTCCCTTGGCCTCTTTCCATTCTTGGAACGGGGCTTTTTTTACCACCGCAAATCTGAGGGTGTCAATAATGATAAAACAAATATTCTTAATAATGAGCTGTACTCTTCTAACCGCTTGCTTGGCAGCGAACTTGGGAAAAAATAAGCTGTCAAATCAGTATCAGAAACAGGCAAAACTAATCAATTATACTTTTGATGATCGGTTTGTGCATATTGAAGTGTTATCTTATGGCTGCACTTTTATCACCAGTTTTGAGTTGGTATTGGTGGATAAAGTCAATAACAGCATTGAGGTGATTCGAAAAAAGCCTGATAACTGCAAAGTGGCTCCGATCAAGATTTCGTTGGATTATACGTTTCGTCACTTAGGCGTTGACAGTTCTCGTCCTATTAATATTGTCAATCCATTAATTACCAGGGAGTTGGCGAGTATGCAGTAGGTCGGGCTATGAAGAATTGTTATCCTTGACTCAACTCAAAACTAAAAGTTGTCCCTTGATTTAACTGACTTTCAACTTGAATTTTAGAATTTAGCAGTCCCATCAATTTTTGACTGATTGCCAGGCCTAAACCGCTATGAGCATTCGTATCATCCACCGCATTGCTGGCACGATAACGGGCCTCAAAGATATGAATAATATCTTGCTCATTGATCCCAGTACCTTTGTCGATGACCTGAAGTCTGATTTTATTGTGTTCAAACGCTTCAGTTTTCAAGATTATCTGACCATTTTGGTTACTGTGCCGAATAGCATTTTCAATTAAATTTGTTAATATCCGTTCTAATTTTCCGATGTCTGAATGAACCGTAAAATCACATTGATTGGGTTCGATGATTATTTTTAGATCTTTCTCTAGTAATTTTGAGTCAAATTTAGCCACAATATCGTGCAATAGTTCGGCTAAAGGAAAAATTTCAAAGTCGATTTTTACTAGACCACCTTCTAGATGGGCTAGCTCGAAGATTTGATCTACGAGTTTTCTTAATTGATTGGCATTTTTAAAAGCAATACCTATAAATTTTTGGTGCTGTTCGTCAGTGAGTTGTTTCCCTTTTAACTCTATAGTTTCTAAATAGCCTTGCAAAGATGCAAGCGGTGTTCTTAAATCATGAGATAAGTGCGCCAATAATTCACGGCGCTGTTTGTCATTATCCTGCAACTGGGAAAACTGGCTTTTGATTTGCTCTGCCATATTATTAAATGATTTACCTAATTCATGGATCTCATTGCTACTGGATTCTGGCCAACTTCTTAATTGAACGGTAGACTTGTCCAGCCCGGCACGCCTGAATGTTCGAATATCTTCGGTTAATTCTTTTAGTGGTAAAGTCAAAAAGCGCAACAGGCCGAGTAGCACAAAAAAGAAAAAAAC
>CAZOBX010000186.1:0-12144 GCA_964578045.1 uncultured Kangiella sp.
CAGGCTTTTTAGCTGAGCACCCGAAGGGCACCAAAAGTAGGCGCTCTTAGGCGAGGCTATAAGTGACCATCTTCTTCGTTATGAAATTTTGAGTTAGAATAACTAACCCTAAAATTCCATGCCTCAAATAGGGTCACTTATAGCCTTGCTGGAACATGCATTTTGAGGTATCACGGGTATATCAGGCGATGTGATTGATTAATTTGGCCTAAAACTGTTTGGTGATTGAAAACATTAACTGAGCTTTTCGTTGTACACCTTTCTTGGCAGAGTCAAGACTCCACATTTTGGTTCCTTTACCGGAGTTTTCCAATAGACAGCGGCCCTTTAGAGTCAGCATATACACCACTGGTTTAGAATTTGAGTAATGATCCGATCGATTACCAATTTTAGTTCCACTATAGCTATAAGCATAGTTGGGGGCGTGACTGGTGGAAGAAGAGCTAAACAGAGAAATTTGCGGGGCAAACTCCAGGCTAGTTTGTGATCCGTAACCGGTTGGGTGCTCGCTAAACAAACTGATTTGAAGCCCGCTGCTATCGGATATGGATTTGGTAAACTGTAAATCTTGTTCACCGGTATAATAAAAGTCCTTGGATTGTTGATCCAGAGGCACGGCGGAAAAGAATAGATCGTTACTATAGGGGTTTTTAAATCTATTAAGATTTATCGACTCATCCTGGATCGGGCCAGCATTTATCTGTCGGATTGGCTGAGGTTTCTCTGATGCAAAAGCAGCAGTGAAAGGTGCACAGGCTAAAGCAATGCTAGCTGCAATAGTACGAGTCCAGCTTTGGCGTCTCAAGGCAAAATTAAGTTGCTTGCGAGTGATCAATTTAAGCTCTACCAAAGCCGTGCCGAGCTTGATTTTTCGTTTAGCCTGGTAGCCTAAGGCGTTTTTTAGCTGTAGTTGATTAATATAGGCACGTTTAACCAGTATATTACCTAGTCGCGATTGCTTAATAGCTTGTTGCTGATTTACCATTAATATACTCCTCTGGCCTCTTTTTCACCTTTAAAAGCTGCAAATTAACTAACATGGCCAAGTAATCGATTCATGATCACCTGATTTTATGCTGTAAAGTTACAAAGGTTACATAGATTGATCGGCAAAATGGCAAAATTCTTGAACATTCTATTAGAATAAAACCGTCTAAAAACGCATGAGGCCTTAGTTGTTTATAAAAGCCAACTTTAATTCAATAGCTTAGCTAACAGATCCGACCATTTGTCGAATGACAAAAGAGAAGTCGCGCTGGCTTACGCTAAGAAAGTAAATCAATAATAAACGCTATCCATTTGATTTAGTCTTAGTTTTTTCTATATTCTCGACAAGATTTTCCCGCGCTCGCTTTAGCATTTTTTGACTATCGTCATGTTTTTGCCAGTGGGTGCTGCCAAATACGATATGGCACTTGAGATTAGCTGATAAAAACTTCATTTGGGTATCGATGGCGCTGGTTATTTTGCTTTCTAACTGTTCGAGCGCGCTATTTGGCGTTTCTGGCAGCACCATCAAATAGCTACCCTGGCTGGTATTGCCAATCATATCGGCCCATCGCAATACATCCATCAGTGTATCTTTAATTGTCTGGCAGATGGTTTTGTCGGCGATATTTTCAGGTTTATCTGTCAGCAATATATGTAATTTTAACAATGATAGTGGATTATCATAGCGTCTGCTGCGGCTCACTTCGTAGTCCAAAAACTCGACCCAACTGGCTCTTTTGGGTAGTTTGGAGCCATCCACATGAGCGTATTTAGGTTTATTATCACGTTCCAGGGCAAAATAGTGAGCAACCGCGCCGGAAGGTTCAGAAAGATCAGCTTGCCAATAGGTGAATTTCTTCGGGTTTTTAGAGGCGGAATCAAACAGTTGAACCACATGGGCATGTTTGTCGATAGCCTCTAATGGTAAAGAAGCGTACAAATGGCCAACGATTTCCTGCCGATCAAGTCCAGTTTCTGAACTAAACCGGGTATTCGCCCACAATACGCGTTGCTCGGCGTCACAGATAAGCACCCCTAAAGGTGACAGTTCGAGAATTTCAGGTTGTTCAATTTGCATATTTTTACCCGATTTGCAGTTCTAAATAAATAACCCCAAGACATTCTGAATAGCTACGATTAATTTAGGTTTACCTCGATACCCGTGAGTCCATTATCCCAGAGGGTCGTTAGAATATAGGTTGAGTCACTTAAAAGCATACTACAATAGTATAGACGCTATTTAGCAATAGCATCTGACTAAAATCATATATATTTAAGAGTTTGCAGTGAAAATTGACGAAATCGACCAAAAACAATTAAAAACTATTCGCCAGGACTTTATAAATCTCAGTGAACTGCGTTTTACCAGGATGGAAGCGAGTCTTTCTCCTACCCAATCGGATTATTTAAAATTATTGCCGTTACTATTTCATGTTAATCACCCGATGTTACCTGGATATATCGACAAATTTACGCCTTGCGGTTTGCCTAATTACACGCCGTCAACGATAGAAAAACAGATTGCCAAAACAGTTAGTCAAAGTTTCGAATATAAGCCACGCGCTCATCTCAAATATCGTATTGCCAGTTTATTTCTTATGGGTAGCATGGGGACCCTGGGTCAATCCAATTCAAGTGATATTGATTTGTGGATATGTCTTGCAGAACCTCTGGAAGGAAGCTTATTACAAAAACTGAAGGCTAAAGGAAACAAAATTAAGCAATGGTTAACATCTGTCGGTATTGAGCTTAATTATTATCTGGTCAATCTGGACGATTTTAGTCGGAATAAAACTAAAAGCATTGAGGTGGATAGTTGTGGCAATACTCAAAATTTTTTATTGTTGGACGAGTTTTATCGAACCGCCGTGTGGTTTGCCGGGCGTTGGCCATTGTGGTGGTTAATCCCCCCTAGTAGGAGTTACTTACAATTTGCCAAAAGGTTGATCGAGCAAAAACACGTTGATTCAGCAGACTGGATCGACTTTGGAGAGGTGCAGCAAATTCCGGCCAATGAATACTTTAGTGCAGCATTATGGCAACTCTATAAAGCGATCGAATCCCCTTACAAATCATCAGTTAAGTTATTGGTATTGGAAGTTTATGCCAGGTTATATCCCGGTGGAGGGGTATTATCTGACGAATATAAACTGCGGGTATATCACGGATTAGCAAAAGCCGGTGAGTTAGATCCCTATCTATTAATTTTGTTATTTGCAGAAAAAGCGTTAGTTGACAATCCACAGCGTTTGGAATTTTTGAGACGGGCGTTTTATTTGAAAGCCAACGTGAAAATCAAACTGAATAAAAAAACAAAATTCAGTTGGCGCTACAAAATGATTGCTGATTTAGTAAAAAGCTGGGGTTGGACGCAAAGTCGACTGGACTACTTAAACAGTCGTCATCAATGGACGATTAGCCGAGTTACCGAAGAGCGAAAAGATTTAGTTAGAGAATTGACTCATTCTTATCATTTTTTATCCAATTTTTCCCGAGTTCAAGGGGTTATCAATAAGGTGGCTAAGATAGAATTACTATCATTGGGTCGACGGCTCTACGCCGCTTTTGAACGACGGCCCGGCAAAGTAGAAAGATTAAATAACGGCATAGCAAAAAATATTTTTGAGGCGGCGATTACCGCCAATTATCACCCTGAAAAAGGCTGGCAATTATTTTTAAGCTATTTAAGCAAGAACAAACTAGCGATAAATCAGCCTGTTTTCGTGGGTCAATCTCTCTTTGGTTGTTTGTGCTGGGGGTGTGTCAATGGCGTCATTAACGTTAATACGCAATGTCAGATATATGCCGATTCAGATTTTCTAAATCACCAGTTTGCCAGTCAAACCATAAAAGATATTACTCGGTTATTGGACCTTTTTGACGAGCATGATAATAAAATGGACTTCGAGCAAGGGGCAAAAATTATCTGTTTTGGATTGATTCTCAACAGTCGATCGGATCCACTTAAAGATGATAAACAACAAAACCTCTATCGGGTGGTGACCAAATCAGACTGTTTGTCTTCTACCGACAAAAAAATCAACCTGGCGGGTCATTTTGATATGATTGCGATCAATAGTTGGGGAGAAATTACCACCCAATATTTCTCAGGTGATACAGCTTGGTTAGAATTTTTTAAGCAATACCATAAAATATTTCCAAAATTTATCGATTCTATACCGGTGTTTTGTCGAGGGTTTATTCAAAACGAAAATATCATTCAAAGAGTAACTTCCTTATTAGCCGAATGGGATCGTTTGGTTTTAAAAAGTCAGCGCAATAAAAACCGTCAATGTTACCTGATGGCCTTTGGCAAAAAATTTCTATCCATATCTTTTTCTGATCAAGAAATTAGCTACCAGGTTTTTCCCTCACTTAATCAGTTGCTAGCCGGGCTAAGTGAAAAACAACAAGTAGACACCAGCCATCTTAAAAACTATTTTGAAGTGGACCACTGGCTAAACTTATCTCCTTTTGTTAAGACCGTGTTTAATCGCCGTTTATCAGATAAACTGGATTGTTTTATTTTTCAAAAAACTGACAAGTTAATTGAAATCGCCGTTAAATCCACAAACGGAACGGTTCATTTTCAAACTCATAAGAATACAAATCTTGAACAGCTGGTAGGTCACAACCAGCTGTTTTTTGACAAAGTGCAAAATAGACTTGCGCTAGAAAGTGGCGTTCAGCAGTTGGTTAATTATTATCTGTTTAGCGAAAGTTCAGGCGACAAAGGGCAATTCAAAAAGATCGATGCCTACCCGTCGAGCTTGTTTCAGCAATTTGCCTTAGTGCAGGCCATCGCTGTTTATCATAATTCACGATTAATTGGATTCGATTTATTCACTTCTGACAAAACCTATTTGTATTCAGAATGGGGAGAGCAGGTTTACGCCAAGTTAGTTAAAGAGTTGCTAATGATGAGGCATCAATCAGCAGACTATCCGATTTTTTTAACTGACCTGGATTTGTCCGGGATTAGTTCGTTTGTCTCTTTGATTGAGTCGTTAAGTCATAAGCGAAGGATTGAAGAAAAATTAAACCGTGTAATGAAAGGACTATCGTCCCGGAACTAACGCTTATTTTGATAACCGCTTAGAATCATGATTTAATAGATCAGATTGGTTGAAACGCAATATCAAAGGAGAAATGATGAAGCTAGTTTATACGAACGAGAATCGTTTTTTTGTGAACAATGTAAAAAATATTCTAGAGAATGCGGGTATTAAAGTGCTTCTTAAGAATGAATTTACCTCCAGTGTCATTGGTGAAGTGTCTCCGACTGACGGCTGGCTAGAACTATGGGTGGCGAATGTAAGGGAACATAAAACCGCTAAAAAAATCATCCAAGATCGATTTAGCCAACATGGGTCAGTCGATTGGCAATGTAGTCATTGTAGTGAAATAAACGATGCTTCTTTCGATTTTTGTTGGCAATGTCAAACGGAGAAAGATTTGCAAACAAACGTTTTATGATTTGGATAATAGAACCATGTTCAGTTTGTAGAAGACTAGATTGTCCAATTGTTACTCTTTGATTTCTTAACGGAAAGCAATATCAAGGAAGTGCAAATTAAGAAATTGATAAATAACGTTAGATAGTAGGCGAAGTCTTGCATTTTCTATTCATAACGCTAGTGTAATTCGAGAAGCGTATTTTTAGCTGAATCGAAATTCACGCACTTGTTAGCTTGAAAGGTCGATGTATGCGGCATTTCTACAATTTGCATCACCAGAAATTAAGGTAGATATTTTTACATTTTGGTTTTTAGTTGTATATGCTGTAACAGCTAAAGTAAAAGCTCTATTATGTAGAGACTCGCTCGAAACAGCACTTTTCGGAAAGACGATTACTACTCCATCTTTGCACGGCCCTGTTCCTCCACAGAATATATAATGTTATCTAGAATTGAGAATATCTATCTAAATCAAAGAGATAGATATTCACCTTGGCAACCTATATCCCCAGATTCAATTCGTATACGCAGCACTTTAAGGGAAACTGAGTAATTCATTGGCTGGTTAATAAAGGATAATCCAGTGGCTGTATAGATGGCATCACATCTTTGTCCCGAACCATGATCATTTTTCCATCCTAAACGCCCAGTGATTATCTCTCACTGATTTGAGATATCTCGCACAAGCGCTAGCATAAATCGCCTACTAGTCATTCTATCGCTCAACTGTATGATGCTCGTCATTAAATATATCGGAAGGATTTAAAGAAATGAACAATCAACAAAGAGCACATACTTATGTCCCGGCGAGCTTCTTTAATCGCTCAGATCGAATTCTAATAGACGACAATGGTTTTTACTATAAGACTCGTGAAGGCGCCACTGCGGGTCCATTCCTAACAGAATCAAAAGCATTGTTCGACTTAAACATATTTATCAAAATTACGGAAATTGAAGTTGAATTGCAGTAGGCTAATTTTGGGCTTGCAGCCTAGGAATGTATCGATACAAAAACGAAAATGAGGACTGAAGGGCTACTAGGAAATTAGCCTTTACTTGTAGGATTTTAATAATACAAAACACTAGCCACCCTCAATATCCGAAATTTTCTTTTTAACAACTTCTATCTGACCATTTAACAATAATACCTGGTTATTCTCATCGGCAGTCGCTTGCTCTATTTGCTGTGCTCTTTGCGCCAGTTCTGCTGCACTGGCTGGTACAGCATCATTCGCAGACGCTTGCTGCCAACCTGTCTCCAGCTGTTCTTTCTTGGTAGAAATAGTAGCGGTCAATGTTTGTTTTTGATCTTCAAATCTGGCCAGTTCTTGCTTGAGAGAGGTTAAATCCAAGTTAGCGCCATCTGCAGTTTGAATACTAACTACAGGCACTTGCTTGGCCGTAGCGAGTTTATCGGTCAGCTCTTGCACTTTGGCTTTAAATCGACGATTTTCTCTACTTAACCAACCCGCACGCTCTTCCGCTTTGATCGCTCGTTTTTCAGCTTCATCGAATTTTAATTTATCCTGGTTCGCTGTGTCGCTATTTTGCACAATATTAGCTTCGACTAGCTGGATTTTCTGATGGGACTGTTCAAGTCGCAACTCAAGATCTTGAATTATCTTGGCCGCATCCGCCTCTTTAACTCCGACCAGCTGAGCATTATCAAGTTCTGCCTGCCTGATAATCTTATCGACGTACCAATAACCGACAGCCACCAAGCCAACAAACAGTACGACAGAAACGACCCAGCTTTTTATGTAGTAACGGACATAACTTTGGGGCGCGCCACAAATATAGCATTCTTGTTGGCCTCGCCCGATTTCTCGTTTGCAACCTATACAGCGCTTTTCCATTGGAATATTTTCGTCTGGTTATTTATTGTTTAAAGCTCAGAATAGCATGTCTGGCGCTCGCAAAAAAGCCAATAGAGCCGATGTAAATTGAGGGTTGTGAAGGAAATCACATATCAGGTCCTGACAATGGCTGCGTTTTATCATCTCGAAATAACAGTTGATTGGCTATTAAATTAACTACAATTAGATAGACGTCACTATTCTATGTGTTTTACAGATAATTCATTGTATCTGTAGATTAATCAAAGCATCTAAGCGTTTCGACGTAGCGCTCTCCTTCCAAGTGAAGGGTTGGTGCTCCTCACATAGAAGTGAGATAGTTGAACTACACATATGTCCATGGATGTGCGGTAGTAAAACTACTCAGGAGCAATTGCCGAGAGGGTTGTTTAGATTTTTGTTATAGTGACAGCAAATATCCAATAATTAAGAGAATGTTTTATGTTTGCAGAAATTATTGGGTGGGGAAAATGCGCCCCTCCAGCAGTACTGACTAATGATGATCTCGCGACATTTATGGATACTAGTGATGAGTGGATCTATTCTCGTACGGGTATCAAACAACGCCATATTAGTCATGTGCCAAGTTCAGAAATGGCGCGCGTGGCTAGCGAACGCGCAATGTCCTGCGCAGGGATCACCGCCGATGAGTTAGATTTGGTCATTTTTGGCAGCAATACGCCCGATGAAATGCTGCCCAATACCGCTAGCAAGATTATCAACCAAATTGGCGCATTGAACGCCTCGGGATTTGATATCAATTCCGCCTGTACCAGTTTTTTATATGCTCTGAATGTGGCGACTGACATGATTAAGGCCGGTTCGATTGAAACTGCGCTGGTCATCGGCATGGATAAAGCCTCCCGTTTTTTGGACTGGGGAAGGCGGGATTCGGCAGTATTATTTGGCGATGGCGGCGGCGCAGTAGTGCTTCGCACTTCAGGAGAAGTGCTGGGACTTATCGATGCCAAACTAACCCTGATTCCCGATACTCGCGAAATGATCAGCATGCCAAATTTAGGCATGGACCTTTCTTATGAGCAATTAAAAGACTTTTACTATTCCATCGATTTTAAAGGACAGGATGTGTTTAAGAACGCGGTGCGCGGCATGCACGAGGCGTGTATAAGTGTGCTGGAAAGAACCGGGTTTAATAAGGATGAAATCGATTTTTTTGTACCCCACCAGGCGAATATTCGGATCATTGAAACCTTGGCCAAACGAATGGATTTTGATATGGATAACGTGATGGTGTGTGTGGATGAATATGGTAATACTTCCGCCGGCACGATCCCTTTAGCCTTATGTGATGCATTACAGACAGGACGGATCAAACCCGGCATGATATTACTGACCGCCACCTTTGGCGCGGGATTAACCTGTGGTGCAGGATTGCTTCGTTGGGGACAACGCATAACGCCTTTGGCAGAATCCGACGCCGAATTGCCCGCTTGTGAGCAAACTGCGTTAGAAATTATTCAACCGGCGATTTTGGCCGCAAAAGAGCGGTATAAAGATAAATCATGATATTTTAACTAATAGGGTTAATATCGCGGTGAATTTACTTTATATGAACTTTGCCACCAATTATTTTGTAGGCGGGAGTTCCCGTGATGAGTGTTTCTCTAGCAAATGTCTGCTGGCATTTAGGACAGATGCAGGCCGTTTCTGTGAAGTCACTCACTATCCTTTCTTTGAAACATTTTACCAATGTACCCTTGCCGCCCTTACGATATTTGAAAAGTAACGTTCTGCATTGAGTGTAAGAAATTTCAACCGTTCTGAGGTTATTTAGTTTTGCCATAATAAGTTCTGCTGTGTTTTTACTCAGATTCCATCATTGCACTTTTTCTTTTAGACCAATAATACAAAGGTAATCCTGCGACCAATAAGACCGTTCCTTGAAGGGCAACCACCATTCCGGAACCAATAATCGCAAAAATGGAAAATAACAGTGCCGCTAAAGCGATCCCAATTGATACCCAGTTAGTTTTAATCCCTTTTTTACCGTCTCTTTTTTGCATGACTAATTCTGCCAACGCCGAGCTAACATAGGGTAAAATAGTCGCCAAAGTTGACAATAAAATCAAAGTTTTAAAAGCACCGATTAATCCTTCAGAAAAATTCATAACCACAAGGAGTGAGGCAATAATTCCGGAAACAATAATAGCAATGGCAGGTGCGCCACCTTTATTTAGTTGAGCGAATTTTTTGGGGACCAGGTTATCTTGGGCGAGCGCTTGCGGCATCACTCCAACAATAAAAACGTTAGCATTGGTTGAACTAATAATTGAAATCAATCCACCAATTGCAATGAGCCCTGCACCCCAGGGACCAAAAATAACCGAAGCGGCATCCGCAATCGGTGAAGTAGAATTGGCTAAATTCTCCGTTGGGATCAACGCCATTACGCCATAAGAGACCAAGATATAAACCGCTGTAACCGTTAAAGTTCCAAGAATCAACGCGCGAGGAATATTTTTTTCCGGTTCAATCATATCATCTGCCGGACAAGTGACCGCTTCAACCCCGATATACGCCCACATAATGATCATCACGACCTCAGCAAGCACAAAATACGTCGGCTCGCTTTGGCTGGTTGAGGTGTCAGTATTTGCGACATCACCGAAAAATAAACCGCCGGCGGCGATTAAAAATAAAGGTAATAGTTTAACCAGTGTCGTGATTAATTGAAATGTACTGGCGGTTTTAACCCCAACAACATTGATCCCGGTAGTAAACCAGATTAATAGCAGCGACACGCATGCGCTGATAGCAGGGTTTTGTACTACTGCTGGAATAAAAAATCCAATATAACCAGTGATTGCCACCGCGCCTGCTGCAATGGCCGTTAATATTCCAATCCAGTATCCCCAACCAATCAAAAAACCGGTAAGATCACCAAACGCCGCGCGAGTATAAGCATAAGGACCGCCGACCATTGGATTTCGCCTGGCGAGCATACCTAACATCAGCGCGATAAAGATTGTGCCAATACCGCCAAGTACCCAACCCAAAAGACTCAAACGACCATAAGGCGCTAAAACTGCTGGCAACATAAAAATACCGTTGCCGATCATCATGCCTACCACCAAGCCCCAGCAGCGCCAAAATCCCATAACTCTTTTCATAATTATTTTTCCTTGTTTGTTCTTGTTATTTTTTCTAAGTCTTTTTTGTCGCTATTGAGCCATCCCTTTATTTTTATAGCATACCACCTATTTGACAGGGTTGATCAGCATGGTTATTGGTTGAGGGTCAGATGTATCATTCGGGTATTTTTCAAGCGGAATGTGCGATCCCAGAATTCGTGCTCTCAGCATTGTGAAATCTCATTAACCTTAATTTCCCTTTAAGCTCAAAACAGAGGGTCTCCTAATTATCTGAAGCAGACCGTCATGAAGATTCTATGATGGACTCTAACTGACCCAGGCTGTGTGAAAACGTTTCCCATGAAACTCACAACGCGCCGCTATGTAAATGTTTTAAGAATTCAGTGTAAAAATATATGCAGTATTCGTTCTCGGACGCCTTTTTTAGCAAAAAAAGAGGATTAAACTTTCCCTATTTTGTTTTCACACAGCCTGGACCCTGAACAGCCAGTCACTTTTTTAAGTTCAGGGCAAAAAAAATCCTCAAAGGAGACATTCGACTTAGGATTTCTTCAAAATATAGCCTTCAAAACATCACTCAGCTTTTAGAAAACTGCATTTACCACGCGCAGAAAGGCTTGTAACCTATTGTATTTTATATGATATGATTTCCAGAGACTTGTATTTATGTTCAGTAAGTCTTATTAAATACATATTAAGGCGACAGATTGAAACGTAAGCTGTTGAATTAATTTAAAATTAATCTGTAGTAAGTGTTTTTGGCGAACATTAATGAGATTTACTGCAATGAATAAGCGTTATGCAAAAATTTAATTTGGAGAACATGTGGAAGAATTATTTATAAGGTATTTCCATTTTTTGGGAATAATGGTTCTAAGTTCAGCATTACTCGCGCAGCACTTACTAATTTCTCGGACTATGGCTATAAGTCAGTTTAAAAAACTTGCAGTATTAGATACTGTCACGGGTTTAAGTGCTCTATTTGTTTTCATTCCAGGGTTGCTCCTTTGGTTCTACGTTGGAAAGCCTTCAGAGTTTTACTCTAGCAATTGGGTGTTTCACGCAAAGCTAACATTATTTGTAGTCATAGCTATTTTATCTATATTTCCAACGGTGTTTATTTTGCGCAATCGTAAATCCGAGGAGCCTAATATTGATATTCCAAGGTATATAATTATCATAGTTCGAGTAGAGATTTTTCTTTTAATGTGTATTCCATTTCTAGCCGTTTTAATGGCGCGTGGCTATGGACTTGCATAACAAAACGCAGGAAATCGAAATGCAAGAAGATGCATTCGATTCAGCTAGGCGCTGATCATTACACACAGGGAATGGCGATTAGATCACAAAGTGGATGGACAATCGATCACAAATAGTGAAGCAGTTCGATCACTTTGATTTGTCCCAAAGTGTTTTATCATGAATAAAACATTAATGGGAATATCAGTTATGTCATCGTGGATTAAAAAGGAAGTTTCGGGTTGTAGAATGTCAGATAAACGCCTAAATAACAGGTTGGAAAGCATCTTGGAGACGCTATCACGCGACCCTCAAAAAAGTATCCCAAACAATTGCAAAATTTGGTCGGAGACCCAAGCCACTTATCGTTTTTTGAGTAATGATTCAGTTACCGCTCATGATATTTTACAGGGTCATTCACAAGCAACAATCGGGCGAGTCAAAGGCCAAGCAGTTGTATTAGTCGCTCAAGATACGACATTTATCAAC
>CAZOBX010000187.1:0-12090 GCA_964578045.1 uncultured Kangiella sp.
CCGTAGGGCAAGGCTATAAACAACCCTCTTCTTTGTTATGAAATTTCTAGCTAGAATGACTAGCCGAAAAATTCCATGCCTCAAATAGGGCAGTTTCTAGCCTTGCTGAAACCTGCATCTTGAGGTGGAACGGGTATATATTTTCATACACTTTGTTGTGGCTCAAGCGGCTCGTTTGCAGCATCATGGTCAGTTTTGGCAAATCCCAAGTCTTGCAATATAGTGAACAAACAAGGCAATACAAACAACACGAGTAATGTTGAACTGGCAATACCAAAAACGATACTGGTTGCTAAAGGGATCAATATTTGTGCCTGTAAGCTGGTTTCGAACAGTAAAGGCGTCATACCGGCGATGGTCGTTACAGAAGTTAAGAACACCGCTCTGAACCTATCATAACTAGCTTTTGCAGCGGCAGCTGGTACTGACATTCCTTCTTTTATCCGCCTTTTGACAAACTCCACTAACAATATTGAATCGTTTACCACGATTCCCGCAAGCGAGACAAATCCTAACATTGAAGGCATGGTGAAATTTAATCCCATCAACAGATGTCCCCAAATAACTCCGATTAAAGCCAGTGGAATGGTTACTAGCACAATCAGTGGTTCAATATAGCTCTTAAACTGAAAAGACAAGAGTAAAAACACACCAATTAGCCCGGTAAAAAAAGACATCATCATTGATTGTGAGGTGCGACCGGCATTTTTAACTTCACCTTCTAGATTAATTTTTAACTGTGGATATTTCTCCTTAAATTGAGGGATCCATCGTTTAATCACATCATTAACAACGTTATTGGTATTATTGAGATCCGTATCAATATCACCGTATACCGTCACAGTTCTTTGGTTATTCACTCGACTAATACGCGCATATCCTCGCGTCGAATCGATGGTGGCCACAGCCGACAATGGAATCAAAGCACCGGTTTGGGAATTGACAATTGGAAAATTATCAAAGTCGATGAATTCATCCCGTGAGTCAGGAGTTAACATCACCGTCACTTCAAAAGTTTCTTGCCCAACTTTACTTTCCAGAACGATTGAGCCCTGGAACGCTGCGCGAACCTGGTTAGCGATGGTTTGTGCGTCTATACCAAGATTGAAAGCGCCCGGTTTTAGCCTCAAAGTAAATTCAGGTTTACCGGGTCTGAGATCATCCAAGATGTTGTGCACCCCAGGATAACCGGCCAACCAGTTTTGTAGCTCAAATGATGCCTGCGATAATTGCTCAAAGTCGCTACCATGAATGCGAATTTGAATCGCACGACCGCTCGGTCCAACTGACGGTTCGGTGTATGAAATTGCAATTGAATCCGCCACAACGCCAGCACGTTTCCGCCACAAATTGATAAAATCCTGTATCTTGGTATTTCTGATTTCAGCGGTCAACAGATCGACATTAATGGTGGCTAAATGGGCTCCCGCTTCGAAGGCATCGCTGTTTTCGTTGTAGCTGACGGTAATCGATTTTACCAGCGGCTGAGCTTCATCCTGGTTGAGTTCAAGATTAGTTTTCTCTAGTGCATTTAACAAGTTTTGCACTACTTCTTCGGTGCGTTTTAACGGAGTACCTGAAGGCATTAATATTCGCGCCTGTAGCATGTCACCTTCAACGTTCGGAAAAGCGGTAAATTTGAGCACACCTGATACCAACATGCTTAAAGACAGGAAGAAAAAAGCAAGCACAGAGCCGATAAATACATAGCGAAAACGAATTGATTTTTTTACCAGGTCAAAAATGTATTGCCTTAATTGTTCGAATTTCTGTTCAAATTTCACTCTGAATTTCGACGGTTTTTTGTTATCGGCATGAGCCAGTGAATGATATAAATGACTGGGTAAAATTAGAAAAGCCTCCACCAGTGATACGGTAATTACAGAAATCATCACGATCGGGATCACCTTCAGTATCTGTCCAAGATCACCTTCTAAAAATACTAAACCAATAAAAATACATAAAGTGGTTGCGAATGAAGATGCTACACCTGTTGCGACAGTTTTGGTGCCTTCGACGGCGGCTTCAAGTGGCCTTAGTCCCTTTTTTATCTGGCTGCCTATGGACTCCGAAATAACGATGGCATCATCCATCAAAATTCCCAGCGCTAATAATAATGCAACCATAGAAATCATATTAATGGTGATACCCATTTGACCGAGTATAAAAGCACTGGCTAAAAATGAAACCGGTAATCCTATAACCACCCAAAAAGCATAACGGATGGTAAAGAATAACCACATAGTCGCAAAGACTAAAATCAATCCTTGCCAGGCGTTCGTGCCCAACATACTGATCCGGTCTTTGACAACACTGGTTGCGTCCTGGGTAATTTCTAGCAGAACGCCATCAGGTAATTTGGCAGATTCAACAATAATAAATTCTTCAACTGCCGCCAAGATATCTAAACTGTCATCAATGGTATTTTTGTTGACCTTAAGTAGTGCTGCAGGACGACCATTAAATTCTACCTTGTCTTCAGCTGACTCAAAGGTATCGACAATGCTTGCGATTTCACCTAATTTAACTTCATTACCTTGTTGTCCGACTAAGATAACCAGCCCTGCCAGTTCCAGTGGGTTGCGTCTCTCATCACTAAAGCGTAGTTGTACTTCAACATTATTGGTTTCAATGGACCCCAACGGCAGATCCACATTTTGCTGTTTTATAAGGTTAACTATTTCTTGTAAGCTGATGCCATATCGACGTAAATTGTGTTGCGATATTTGAACTCTTAATTGACGATTGGAAAAGCCACTGATTTCAACCAATGGAATGTTGGGATTTTGCAACATTCTTTGTTTAATGTCTTCAGCCAAAGTTTTTAATTCGTCTCTAGGAATATCGGCGGTTTAAACCACCGATACAACATTTTGAGTGCGACCTTTTTCACTAACAACGGCTTCTTCTGCTTGTTGCGGAAATTCATTAATCCCATCTACGGCGCTTTTAACGTCATCCATAAATTTATCAAAATCACCTTGCTCCAACATTTTTATGCTCATCATGCCCAAATTTTGACGGGCTTCACAAGTTTTTTCATCGATAAAACTAATGCCATCTAAGGCATCTTCTAATGGTAGGCAGATCCCTTGTTCAACATCTAAAGGTGCGGCCCCTGGATAGCGAACGTTTATTTCTACCGTGTAGGCTTTTACCTCGGGAAATGTTTCTCGATTTATCTCAGGCAACACCATCAGCCCCATAAATACCAGCAAAATCAATAATAAATTGGATGCGGTTGGATGCTCGATAAAATAACGGATCATTGTGCTATCCTCACCCAGTCTTCGAGTTGTCGCTGAGTGTTTGAATCGATTTCTGGTTCAACCTTCATACCATTAACAGCGGGAAACACATCCGAAGTAATAATTCGGTCGCCCACTTTGAGGCTGTTTTTCAGTAACATCAATTCACCTTGCAATTGTGCCCCCTTGACCTCTACACGTTGTAGCGTATTGTCCTGGCCAACCCGGTAAACTTGCTGGCCATGCAATGCGAACCGTGGCACCACTAAATACTGATTGTTAGCACCCTGCAAATTGACTTGCATATAATTGCCTTCCAATAACGGTGGTTTAACACCTGGATCAATATTCTGGTAACTGTCTGAAACGCTTACAACAACTCCTAAAGTCCTACTCAGAGGATCCAAACTATCCGATATACGTTCAACTTTGGCCTGCCAACTTTGAGATTGCTCTCCGGCAATAAAGACCTGAGCAGATAAACCCAATTCAGCCATTAGAACACTCATTTTTGTGTTCTCAGTCAATTTATTAAACTTGATTTTATCTCTATCGAATCCTGCAGCAATTTGACGAAATTGATCGGTAGGGAATTGCGCATTAATGGTGACTTTATCCAATCCTGATATATCAAATAATAAGGTGCCAGTTGCTACATATTGATCCAATTCTGCGTCAACCTGTCGCACACGACCGGTAAAGGGAAGTTTGACCTGGGTACGACTTAAATCCCGTTGGCTCTGTTCAACTTTAGCTTTTGATATTTCGATTTGTGCCTTCAAAACTTCGATTTCTGATGGCAAAGTGGTCTGTTGATTTTCCAGTTGCTGAACTTCTTGTTGTTGTTGCAACATGTTTTGTCGTTCGGCATCAAGATTGGATTGCGAGACTGAACCGCTTTTAGTCAGTTTTTCTAGACGTTTTAATTCCTTAGTTCTTACTTTTAGTTTTGCATTGGCAAGTTTCAAGTCTAACTTGGTATTTTCAATAGTCAGCTGCATAGACTTCAAATTGGCAATATTGGATATCAAGTCAGCCTCGGATTGCTTTAACCCTAATTGATAATCTTTGTCATCGATTGTTAGTACCACGGTATCTTTGGATAAGATTGCGCCTTTTTTGAGCTCGGGGTGAATATAGGTAATGCGTCCGGTGACTTCTGCTTTAGCCTGTAAAGTAAGATCGGGCTGAACGTTACCAAAACCAATTACAGAGGGACGCAATGAATGTTGTTCAACGGTTATTACCTTTACCGGAACCGCGGCACGAGCTTGAGGATTGTGTTCAAGTGACGGCTGCAATATGACGATCAGGAATGCCAACGCGATACCACCAACAGCAATCACGGGTAATGCATATTTACTCTTAAGAAGCTGCTCTTTAATAACAACAGCATTGAAAAAATTAGACATTATCTACTCTCCTTGGCTTTCCAATAAGCACTGGCGTAAAGATTTTCACTATTAAAACCTGGTTTGGTCAACAAATAAGCTTTTATTTTTTTCACCTGACTAGCTTCCGCCGCCAGAAAGATTGCCGGCTGACTACCTGGCCATTCAATCTCCTGTACAATCTGGAGTAATTGATCACCCGCTTGATAAGGCGCGATTAACCAACGGATTTGAAGATCCTTCGGGCATGAAAAATTTTGTATATCCCTTTCATCAGGCACTTGAATAATGGCGTAGCCAGACGCATCTTTTGGCAACATTTCGATAGTAGCGGCTAACGCCGGTAACGCCGTTAAATCACCAATCAGGAGATGCCAGGGCGCATTTAAACTCGTATGTTTCTTTGAACCCGGACCGGCTATGTCTAATTTATCACCAATATTAGCCTTATTTGCCCAATTAGTAATGGGTCCTTGATGATCATTTATCGCAAAATCGATGCTGAGATGATTTTTAGCTTTGTCAAAATGACGAATCGTATAAGAACGCATGACCCGTTTGCCCCTTTTGAGTGAGGACAGAGCTGGCAGTTGTCCATCAATTTCAGCTAAGCTAACTTTAACATGAGCGCTTTCCTGATTCGCCGGAAAATCAACCAGCCCTTGACCACCCAGAATAATACGCCGCATATGAGGGCTAATATCGACAATATCAACGACTTCGGTATGACGTAATTTAAGTCCCATGAAAATCTACCTCTTTCAATTAAAAGGGTCTGGCAGACAAGAATCACAAGAGATCACTTGCAAGATCCAGAAATATAGTTGACAATATCTACCATACTAACATTAGTTGACTATGTCAACTATATTTATGCATGGAATATCCCTATGTCAGAAGATATAAAAAGCCTTGTTCAAGAATCCATTTTGCAAGTCATGTTCGGTTTTAGATCCACTATCATGAAAAATTTTCGCGCGCTATCTGCTTCCATTACACCGATGCATGTTATGTCACTGCGCATTATCAACAAAAATACAGATTGCACCTCGCAGCATATTGCCGATTTTCTAAAGCGGGATAAAGCGCAAATTGCGCGACTGATTAAAGAGTTAATCTCCCAAGGTTTAATAGTGAGTCATGCCTGTCCCACTGATAAACGTAGTCGCTTACTTGAACTGACACCAGCCGGCCAGTCTGTGATGCAGGAATTACAATTGGCAGAAAAAGCTGCCGTTAACCAAATGATCAAAGGATTAACAGAGCAAGAGCTGCAACAGTTCTTGCAAGTTACCAGTAAGATGGGAGAAAACTTAGGGTCTGTTGATCTTTCATAATGCACCACTGTTGAGGCTAAAATATCGTCAATCTAGGCGCGACGAATGTGGTTTGGTCAGAGCCTGCCCCATGAGCGCAGCGAGTGCTTTGGGTACTCCAAATGAATGATGAGCACCAAAAGTAGGCGCTCTTAGGCGACAACGAGTGACTATATTTTAGCCTTAACCCAGAGGGCCGAATGCTTTTTTCACCTAACTTCGTTATCAGTCGTTCATGTAGAATGACTACACAGCTCTCCTTCTGCCTTGTTAGCTAAAAAAAGCACCTCGAGTGGTGAATTATGAAAGATCAACAGACCCTAAAGCAAGATGGATAATTGTGGCTTAATAATAGCGCTAGCTTTTCGGTCAAAGTGCCAAGCCACTGGCTACAGCTGTGCCAAATTAATGATTAACCTCAACTCGAAATAAGATTTATTTAGCTGACAATAACTTAACAACTTCAAAACCTAAAACTGCGCCAGCAACTAAATCTTCTGGCTCTGTATATTCACCAGGATTGTGACTGATACCATTTTTACTTGGAACGAATATCATTGCAGAAGGGCAAATACGAGCCATCATTTGTGCATCATGTCCAGCACCAGAAGTCATTCGTTTTGCAACAAGACTTTGGTTTTTTGCTACTTCCTCAATTGTCTGTACCAAGTTGCTATCAAAAACAACTGGCTCAAATCGAGCGAGTATTTCTGATGTAATGGTGACTCCTTGTTTCATTGCCAGCTCAGCAATATATTGCTCAAGTGCTTTTTCCGCTTGTATGAGCTGTTCTTCATCTGGTGATCTGATGTCGACAGTAAAAGATGATTTTGAGGGGATCACATTAATAATATTGGGTTCCAGGGAAAGACAGCCAACCGTTGCGACCATATCTTCAGCCTTTTTCAAAACATAATCTCTCAAATATAACATTATATCGGCAGCAACTAATCCGGCATCATGACGAAGAGACATAGGGGTCGTACCGGCATGGTTTGCAACCCCTTTTACGATTAAACGCTGCCAGGATATTCCTTGCAGATTTTCGACTACACCAATAGATATTCCAGCATGTTCAAGTATCGGGCCTTGTTCAATATGTATCTCAAGATAAGCATTTGGCAGCAAAAATCCTGGCTGTTTTTCCCCTGCATAACCGATCCGCTGTAACTCCTGGCCTAAAATCGAATCGTCGTTTCCTTTAGTGGCCAGGGCTTGATCAATATCTAATCCGCCAGCGTAAACTAACGACCCCATCATATCGGGGGTATAACGTGCTCCTTCTTCATTGGTAAAAGCCGCGACAACAATTGGTCTAACGGGGACAAAGTTTGCTTCTTTAAGTGATTCGATAATCTCTAAACCGGCTAATACGCCATAACTCCCGTCGTAGATTCCGGCGTTTTTTACCGTGTCTATATGTGAGCCCATCATAATCGGTTGAATTTCGCTGACAGAATCAGGGGACCAAATCGCAAAAATATTACCGATACGATCAATTTCAATTTGCAATTCTGCTTGCTGCATCCATTTAACTAATTGATCTCTCGCCAACTTATCTTCATCACTGGCAGCAAGTCGAGAAAGCTGACCTTGGCTATTACGGCCTATTTCTCCTAATTCCTGAAGTCTGGAAAGTAGTCGTTTGGTATTGATTTCCAATTTTTCACCTATTTATTTAAGTTCTAAGTTCTAAGTTCTAAGTTCTAAGTTCTAAGTTCTAAGTTTAGTATGCCCCGCGAAGCGCTTTAGGTATTAAATTTAGATTCGACGTTTAAACTCTCGAACAAAAATTTCTAATAACTATATCTGACAACAATATCTGACAATTATTTCTTACTTACGGTATTCAATCGGAGAGTGAAAACTAGATAGCTGTTCCTAAATAGTATCCAGTTTATAAAACATAAAAACGTCCGTCTGTAATAAGTGTTTGCATGACAATAGTGTAAAATAATGTCGTGAGCCATATAGGTCATATTAGCAAGCTGAGTGAGAATATTTCTCTAAGAAAGCTTAAATAACCTCAACTCCGGATAATAGCAGCCATCCAGCATCGGTATTTTGACCGATGAGCCTTTATTTAATCGGATGCTTTAGGGAGTACTGGCTACTCTTATCCAGAGTTGAGGATAAAATATGGTTAAGTCTATGCAAATAGATTCGAAATTTATGCCGAAAGATTGCAACGGAGTTTGCGCGAGTGGTGTTTTTTAATCTTTAATAAAAAACCAGTGCTCATCCGAGCACTGGTCAATCTAGCCAAATCCTTATGGAAGCCAATCCTGTTGATATTTTATTAGTTTAAATTTCTTCAGTAACAACTAAATTATCAATCGCGATATCCCCTCGCCAGCTACCAGCCGCTGTAGCACGGAATCTAAGTTTAATCGTGCCTGTAAAGCTAGTTAAGTCCACCGATGCACTGGTGTAATTCGCTCCGTTAGAAGTGTGTTGTTGACCTGAGATACTCCAGATATCGTTAATCCAACTACCTCCGCTAAAGATATCAACTGATAAAGTTCCTATATTAGAACCGTACATATGGTAATCAAAAGTCAATGTTCTATTGCTCCCCAGCAGATCGATACTTTCCAAGAAAGCGGTATCGCCTGCGACGTAAGCACCGCTGCCATTGGACGTTTCCATGTACATATAAAAACTGCTTCCACCGGCACCTTGAGATGGTCCGGTACTGTTTGATGGTGTACCTCCAGAATCACGTGTCCAGTCGTAATCATCATCAACGCTCGGGTTTGTCCAGTCACCCAGTCCAGATTCAAAATCGCTACTGCTAATCACCTGGCTTGGCGGTTCCTCGCCAGGAACACCCCACACTTCGACATTATCAATTGCCATATCACCTCGCCAACTACCTGCTGCGGTGGCGCGGAAACGGATTTGTTCGACTACAAAAGCACTTAAATCGATATCAGCGGTTGTATATGCGCTGCCGTTTGAAGTGTGTTGTTGGCCGGAAATGCTCCATACGCTGTTAGTCCATGTACCGCCCGAGAAAATATCAATATCTAAAGTGCCCATGTTGCTACCATACATATGATAATCAAACTTAAGCCGAACATCCGTGGCAATCACGCTGGCACTATTTAGAATAGCAGTGTCGCCAGCATTAAATGCGCCGCCACCTGCACTGGATGTTTCCAGGTACATATACCAACTACTACCGCCTGAACCGCTACTAGGCCCAGTGCTACTGGAGGGCGTACCACCTGAATCGCGTGTCCAGTCATGGCTATCAATACCGCTAGCATTGCTCCAATTTCCAAGACCGGACTCAAAACCATCGGAAGTCAGCAAGACTTGACCCGGAGGTGGTGGTGGTCCGCCACCATCATTGACTGCACTCAAACCATTAACCCTTGGAGAAATACGACCGTTTTTAGGGTCAGTAACCGAATCACCGGTACTGCTTAAACGGGCACGCATATCTTCGTTACTCAATACACCACTGCCTTCTTTATCGATAACTAAAGCAGCAACCCCTGCTACAAATGGTGTAGAGGAAGAGGTACCACCAAAGCAACTGTTAGTGCCACCACTCGCTTGTGCGGTGAGAGCACAGGTTGATGGTCCAACTATGTCCAGAAAAGAAGCGCTGTTAGAATATACGATCACATTATCGCTAATCGCATCCTCAAAGATTGCGCCGGTACCGGCGGGACATCCAGGGTTGAAAGACGGGTTTGCACAACTTGAATTTGACACACACCAACCATATTGGCCGCCTGTATTAGCTGGATCATCGGCGTCATAAACCGCTCCCACACTGATAGCATCAGAGAAACAGGCTGGGCGCGATATGGCATCACATAAACCATCATTTCCTGAAGCAACCAAAACAGTTACACCGGCATCTGCAACAGCTTTAACGGCATTAAAGTAAGCTGAACTGGAACCATCACAACTCGACACTGAAGTATAACTACCGCCGCCAAAACTCATGGATACGACATCAATGCCATAAGTGTTTTTGTTGTCCACAATCCAATCCATTGCGCCGATCACGTCTCCGTCTAAACTACCGCTTCCGCACAGGCTAGCGCTCTGGATTTTTAACATGATGATGCTGGCATCCGGGGCTGTACCAATAACGCCACCGCCATTACCAGCCGCCACACCGGCAGTAGCGGTACCGTGACTCTGGGCCGCGCAATCAATACCCGGATCGCTGTCAAAATCAGCGAAGTCATAGCCGGCAATCACTTTAGCGTTAGGGAAAGAAGCAACACCGCCGAATGCAGCATGTCCGTAGTCAATCCCATCATCCACCAACACGATAACTGTGCCGTTGCCGGTAAATCCATCAGCGTGTGCCAGATCGACATCCGTCAGAGGAAACGATTCTGGAGAGTTTTTGTAATGCATGGGCATTATTTCAATAAATGAAACTTCATCTCGGTTCGAAAGGGCGGCAATTTGAGCGGCATTGAGCTCCGCTGAAAAACCAGAGATATGGCTATATCGCCGTAATACTCGAAGTCCTTTGCCATTATTTTCGTGAGAGAAAGCTTGCAGTACGCTATCTTGCAACGAGCTAACTTCTTGACGTCGAGTTAATCCACGTGCGGCAATATTTCTATTAAGCGAGATGATCACGCGTTGTTTTTCGGATGCGTTGACCTTCATTGAAGAATTTAATTCTGCTTGAACTTTGCTATTGTTAATAGTGTATTTGACTAACTCGCCTGAAGCAGGTTGAATCGGTTCTATCGCTGCAAGCAAACCGCTAAATAGAAAAATAATAGCAGCCAGGCTAGTCTTGAGCCAAGTTAGGTTAGATTTTAGTTTCATAGAAGTCTCCATTAGTAACTATCAGTTGTTCAATTAAGCAATGGCATAATAAAACTTTCTGCGAGTGACACTAATTAGGAGCGGAGTAGTAGTGGACCACTATGCTAATTGTGCTTATTATTCCAGTGCGTTCTACCTCGAATTTAGCGCCAAAAGCAGAGATGATAACTACCATATGTTCACATCAAATGAAACGCCCTGATTTGATATCATACTGATGGCCCTTCTACCAGAGTCAAGCTGGTTATATCGCACAATTTGCACAGGTTTTTTGAGATATTATCTCAAGATAAGATTTATACCGACGCTACGGTTGAATATGGGACATTTAACACCTTAAAATTATCAATCAGTTGTCGAAATATTTTTACACTTTTGAAATGTTTGTTATTGCTCGCGAGCTCTTTCTTTGATTTTCTTGATCTTACAATAGGAATTACATTCGCAAACATATGAGGTAAAGTCTGTAATTTCTCTTTAACCAATTTCAATCCTCCACTCACGATACTGTAATAACAACCTAAATAACTTGAACTCGGGATAAGAATAACTATCCAGCACAACTAATTCAGCATTAGATGTTACCTAACCTATTGTTATTTAAACCATGATGCTGAAAATCATAAGAGAGTGCTGGCTATTCTTATCCCGAGTTCAGGTTAAATATTCTCCTTTCAGGCTTTAACGATAACGATTTTATTCCTGCATTATCATTGTAGAATCATTTAACCCATTGTTTTAATTAGGTTAGTTTTTTATCTAATCACTTATTATCAATCAGGAGTTTTTCTCTTCCGTCGACGGCTAAGCTGTTCCATATCGAATATTAATAAAAAGAAAAGTGCTGAATCTGCTCAATTAAAGCGAATGTTTTGAGATAGCGACTAATTGAAGATTCCGCTAGAGGCAATGGAAAAATGACCAAAAATCCACAGAATGTAGATTGGCAAAACAAAATGGATTATGCGAGTTTAGTGGGAAAAGAAAACTGGGATAGGCTTCACCCGGCTATTCAACGAAGATTCTCTTCAGATGCCCATCAACCGGTTACCTATAATGGTGTAATGAACCGCGTTTATTTGTCTTTTATTGGGAAATTGTTAGCTCAGCTATGTCGGCTAATCGGTACACCTTTGGCCCTCTATTCTGGTATAGATGTACCGATGGAAGTCAAAGTATACCCGAATGAACCATTGGGTGGCATGACTTGGGACCGTTTCTATTTTTACCCCGATAACGTGGTTAACCGAGTAAAATCGACTAAGTGCATTCAAAACAATACCGGTTTGGTTGAAATGGTCGGTTATGGATTTGGTATGAACC